>JAGNOB010000201.1 GCA_017990305.1 Leucobacter sp. | reverse complement strand
TGAGTGTCGCGCAGCAGTGACTCACCCGCGGTGGTGAGGATGAGCCCCTTCGAGTGCTGCCTGATGAAGAGCGTCGTACCGAGCGCGCGCTCGAGCTGGGACACGGCGGTCGATACCGCGGACTGGGCGACGTGGAGCTCCTGGCTCGCCGCTGTCATGTTGAGCGTCTTCGCGCACGCCGAAAAGTAGCTGAGCTGGGTGAGAGTGAGGGGGAATCGTTGCGCCATCGCCGCCGTCCTTGCTGACCGGAAGTGTCTTCGATCTGTTTTCTAGATACCCTATCTTTGTTTTGAGTATTTTACAGATACCAAAAACGTCTCGACAATGGGCTGAAGAACGATCATCGCCCCCTACTCAATGAGGAGCCCCTGTGACGGAGCCAACGCATCTGCGGCTGCGGATGTTTAACACCAAAGAGACCTACCCCGAGCAGAACCTCGACAACGATCTGTGCCAGGCGGTCGTCGCGAACGGGGTCGTCTACCTCCGCGGGCAGATCGGCCAGGACCTCGAGACCCGCGAGTCAGTCGGCATTGGCGACGTCGTCGCCCAGACCGAGCAGGCGATGCAAAACATCGACATGCTGCTGCGGGAGGCAGGCAGCAGCCTCGCCGACATCGTAAAGGTCACGGTCTACATCATCGACCCGCGCTACCGCGAAGACGTCTACCGCACGATGGGCAAGTGGCTCAAGGGCGTCTACCCGGTCTCCACAGGCATCGTCGTGCAGGCACTCGCGCGGCCCGAGTGGCTCGTCGAAATCGACGCGACCGCCGTGCTCTCACAGGGGAGCGCAGCGTGACGTTCTCGCTCATCCTCCGCGACGCGCAGACCGGCGAATTCGGTTCGGTCATCGCGTCCTCCTCGCCAGCGGTCGCCGCCCGGTGTGTCAACCTCGCCGACGGCGTTGGTGGCGCGCACTCGCAGAACGTGACCGACCCGCGGCTCGGCCCGGCACTCCTCGCCGAACTGCGCGCTGGGGCAAGCGCGCAGCAGGCAGTTGACGCCGTTGTGGCTGCTGCCGACCCAGAGACGATCGACTACCGGCAGCTGCTCGTGCTCGACGCCGAGGGGCGGCCCGCGGTCTTCTCCGGGGGCCGGGCGCTCGGCATCTTCGGCTCTGCCACACGTGAGAACGCGGTAGCTGGCGGCAACATGCTCGCGGGCCTCGAAGTGTTGGACGCGCTCGTTGACACGGCGCTGACCGCGACCGGACGCATCGAAGAACGGCTGTTTGCCGCCCTGCAAGCCGCACTCGACGCCGGCGGTGAAGCCGGGCCGATCCACTCAGCGGGTCTCGCAGTGGTGAGCGACGCCGGATGGCGCGTCACCGACCTGCGCGTTGACTGGGACGACGCCCCCGTTGCCGCGCTCGGCCGGGCGCTCACCGAGTGGCTCCCGCAGCGCGAGGCCTACACTCACCGCGGCCTGAACCCAGCAGTCGCCCCCTCCTACGGGGTGCCAGGTGACGAATAATCCACTCAAGGAGCGGATCGCGGCGAGCGTCGCAGCCATCGACGCCGACCTCGTCGCGCTCTCCAACCAGCTCCACGACGACCCAGAGTTGGGCTGGCACGAGCACCGCTCGGCGGCCGCAGTTGCTGGCGTACTCGAAGCGCATGGCTTCACGATCGAGCGCGCCTACCTGGGGCTCGACACCGCCTTCCGCGCCGTGCGGCAGCCGCGCGGAGAGACGCGCTTCACCGTCGGGTTTCTCGCCGAGTACGACGCGCTCCCAGGCCTCGGACACGCGTGCGGGCACAACCTGATCTCGGCGATGTCAGTCGGAGGTGCCATCGCGCTCGCCGCAGTCGCCGACGAGCTCGGAGTCGCCGTCGAGGTCATCGGGACACCGGCTGAGGAGGGTGGCGGCGGCAAGATCGAGCTGCTCGACCGCGGCGCCTTCACCGAACTCGACTTCGCGCTCATGGCGCACCCCGCCCCAGTCGACGTCGCGGAGGCGCGACCCTTCGCGGTCACTCACTGGCACGTGCAGTACGACGGCGCGGCGGCGCACGCGGCCGCCTACCCCGAGCGGGGCACCAACGCGAACGACGCGTTTCTCGTGGCTCAGCTCGCCATCGCACTGCTCAGGCAGCAGCTGCCAGCGACGGTCAGGGTGCACGGCGTGCAGACCCGCGGTGGCGAGGCGCCGAACGCGATCCCAGAACGCACCGAGGGGCGATGGTACGTTCGTGCGGAGACAACCGCGGAGCTCCTCGCGTTGGAAACACGAGTGCGCAACTGCTTCGAGGCAGGCGCAGTCGCAACCGGTGCCAAACTTACGATCACCCCGGAGAGTAAGCGCTACGCCGAGATGCGCACCGACGAGCAGGCGCTCGACTGGTACCGCAGCAACGCGCTCGCACTCGGCCGCAACTTCGACGCTGACCCGGCGGATGTCACCATGAACCGGGCCTCAACCGACATGGGGAACGTCTCGCAGCTCGTCAACGCGATCCACCCCTACATCGGGGTCGGCGGCACCGCGAGCAACCACCAGGCGGCCTTCGCCGAGGCATGCGTCGGCGACCTCGCCGAGCGCACGCTGCGCGACGGCGCGACCGCGCTCGCGTGGACGGCCCTCGACGTCGCGCTCGACCGCCGATAGCACCTCACCTCACGTACAGAAACAGGAACCAACTATGACTCGCAGCTTTGCTGACTGGAAAGCCGCCGCCGCAGCGCTTCCGTTCGACGGCCGGCCATTTATCAACGGCGAGCGCACCGACGCCAGCTCGGGGCAAACAATCGAAAAGCGCAACCCCGCAACCGGCGAGGTGCTGTCGCAGGTGCACGCCTCGAACGAGGCCGACGTCGACCGCGCTGTCGCCGCAGCCCGGGCGGCCTACGAGTCGGGCGAGTGGTCGCGTGCGGGGGCCGGATTCCGGCGCGAACGGCTCCTCGAACTCGCGCGACTCATGGAGGAACGCGCCGACGACCTCGCGCTCTATGACTCGCTCGAGATGGGCAAGCCGGTGCGCGAGGCGCGGGCGATCGACGCACCGGGCTCCGCCGCGCTCTACCGTTTCTACGGCGAAGCCATCGAGAAGCTCGAGGACCTCGTTCCGGTCACGCCGCCGGGATCGACTGCGCTCGTCACGCGCGAGGCCCTCGGGGTCGTCGCGGTGATCGTCGCGTGGAATTACCCGCTCGAGATCGCGACCTGGAAACTGGCCCCCGCGCTCGCCGCTGGCAACACTGTCGTGGTGAAGCCGCCGGTTGAAGCCTCGCACTCGACGCTGCTGCTCGCGGAGCTTGCGATCGAAGCCGGCATTCCCGCTGGCGTGCTCAACGTCGTTCCAGGCCGCGGCTCCGTCGTCGGAACCGCGCTGGCGCTGCACAACGACGTCGACATGCTCGGCTTCACCGGATCCACCGAGGTCGCCAAACAGCTGCAACAGTATGCCGGACAGTCGAACATGAAGCGACTCGCCCTCGAAGCGGGCGGAAAGAGCTCGAACGTCATCTTCGCCGACTGCGACGACCTGCAGCTCGCGGCCGCAAAGGCAGCCTTCGGAAGTTTCTACAACCAGGGAGAGGTCTGCTCCGCGAACTCGCGGATCTTCGTCGAGCGCGCCGTCTACGAGGAGTTCCTCGGCTACTACGTCGATGCTGCCGGCGCATACGCGCCGGGCGACCCGCTCGATCCAGAGACCGGAATCGGCTCGCTCGTGTCCGAATCTCACGCCGACAGCGTCTGGGCGACGATCGAGAATGCACGCCGCGACGGCACCATCGTGGCGGGCGGCGAGCGGCCGGAAATCAACGGATCCCGCGCGTTCATCACGCCAACGATTGTGACGAACGTGCCGGCAGACCACGAAGTGCACACCCGCGAGATCTTCGGCCCGGTGGCAGTGGTGACGCCGTTTGATACCGAAGAGGAGGCGATCGCGCTCGCGAACGATACCGAGTTCGGGCTCGCGGCATCGCTGTGGACTGGCAGCCTCGCCCGCGCGCACAGAGTCTCGCAGCGCCTCGTCGCCGGCACCGTATCGGTGAACACCGTCGATGCGCTCGGGTTCACGACCCCCTTCGGAGGCTTCAAACAGTCGGGCTTCGGGCGGGATCTGTCGATCCACGCCCTCGAAAACTACACCGATTACAAAACAACCTGGATGCAGTGGGGCTAAGGCGCCCCGCGCCAACCCCCACGACAGCACAACTTCAAGGAGAAACCCAATGAGTGACAAAACCCCAGAGTTGCGGTTTGTCGAGTTCATTCCCCACAAGGAACGACACGGACACCCCGCGAGCCAGTTCCCGCTGTGGTTCAGCGTGAACATGATGCTCCTTACGACGCTGACAGGCGGCATCGGCGTGCTCGCCGGGCTCAACATGTTCTGGAGCGTCGTCGCGATCGTCATCGGAAACCTCGTCGGCGCGGTGTTCGTCGCCGCGCACGCCGTGCAGGGGCCACGCCTCGGCATCCCCCAGATGATCCAGAGCCGCGCGCAGTTTGGCGTCTACGGGGCGGTGCTGCCGCTCGTCGCCGTGTTCATCATGTACATCGGGTACTTCGCCAGCAACTCGGTGATCGCCGGCGACGCCATCGCGGCTGGCACCCCGATCAACAAGACCTGGGGCATCGTGATCTCGGGGCTCATCATCCTCGTGATCACGTTCTACGGCCACGACCTCATCCACAAGATCGAACGCTGGTTCGCGGTGCTGCTCGCAATCGGGTTCATCGGGCTCACCGTGGTGACCCTGCAGCAGGGCCTGCCTTCGGGGTCGTGGAATACGGGCGATTTCAACGGCAACGCCTTCCTGCTGCTCATC
>JAGNOB010000200.1 GCA_017990305.1 Leucobacter sp. | reverse complement strand
GGCTGAAGTAGATCGGCTCGTTCGCGAGGATGCCCCAGACGAACATCGAGATGACCACAGTGATCGTGCCGACGAGCATGCTCGCGAGCGCGCCAGCCCGAGTCCCGCGCTTCCAGAACAGGCCGCCGACGATCGCGACGAGCAGGCCGCCAACCAGGATGTCGTAGGCAATCGTGAGCGCGGCGACGACATCGCTGACGAGCGTCGAGATGAACATCGTGACACCGGCGAGGATGAAGATCGTCACGCGGTACGAGACGAGGCTGTCGCCGCCGACGTGGCCGTCTTCGATCTTCGCCTGCTTCGGGCGGAGGCCGAACAGGCGACGCACCGCCGGCATGAGATCGGTCGTGAAGACTGTCGCAGAGGCGATGAGTGCGCCGCTGGCCGTCGACATCATTGCGGAGAGTGCTGCGGCGAGCACGATGCCGCGCACTCCTGGCGGCAGCATCTCCTGCGCCATGAGCCCGAAGGCGTCGTCGCGGTTGTCGAGTTCGGGGAACAGTACGCGCGCGGCCATGCCGATGAGGGCGCCCGCGAGCGCGTAGAACAGGCAGTACACGCCCGAGGCAATGCCGCCCCACTTCGCGACGCGGGGCGTGCGTGCGGTGACGACGCGCTGCCAGATGTCCTGGCCGATGAGCAGACCGAGGGTGTACACAATCACGTAGGTGATGATCGTCATCCCGCCGATGGACCACGGCGAGAAGAACGAATCGCCCAGCCGCTCGCGGATGCCGTCCCAGCCGCCCGCCTCGTCGGAGGCTGTCATGAGGGCGATCGGGAGCAGCATGAAGAACATGCCGACTGTCTTAATGACGAACTGCACGACGTCGGTCATGGTGATCGACCACATGCCGCCCATGATCGAATAGACGGCGACGATCGAGCCGCCGATGACGACGCCCCACACGTTCGAGATGCCGAACAGCACGTGGAAGATCGTCGCGTACGCGAGCGTCGAGGTCACGGTGAGCATGAGCGTGTACAGGAACATCACGATGCCCGAGATGAGCCCGTTCGATCCGCCGTAGCGCAGGTCGAGCATCTCGGTGACGGTGGTGACCTTGAGCTTCACGATCCGCTTCGCGAGGAACGCGCTGAGCACGAGGATGCCGAGGCCGATGCAGGTGACAAGCCAGGCGCCAGAGAGCCCGTACTGCCAGCCGAGACCGATGCCGCCGACTGTCGATGCGCCGCCGAGCACGATGGCGCTCATTGCGCCCGAGTACATGAAGCCGCCGAGCCTGCGGCCCGCGACGAGGTAGTCGCTCTTCGACTTGGAGCGCTTCATGCCCCAGTAGCCGACGCCCAGAATGCCGACGAGATACGCGGCGATGATGATGTAGTCCAGGACCACAGTGTCCTCCTTGATCCGGTGGTGTGGATCGACACCGATCCGTGGTGTCGACGCCGACTGCGTGTTTCTTCTAGGGACGGTACCCAGGATCTTCGAGGATTACGACGGCTTTTTATCCTATGTTGGTGCGCCGATAGGATGAATTATCCCGAACGGTAGGAGTAGCCATGCACGACGGCCCCGATTATCTCGACAGGGCGACGGTTCCCCTCGCAACGCTCCTCGACGAATCCTCGCTGCAGGCGGCCGTCGTTTCGCCCGCCCCCGAGGTGCTCGCGGCAGACCCGCGGCTGGCAGCCCAGATCAGGAGCACACCCGTCGCCTCCTCCATCGTGATCGAGCTCGAAGACCCCGGCTTGTACATGCTCCCTGGCGACCTCCTCATGGTGACCGGACTCGCGTTCTCGGGCGACGCCGCGCACGACCGCGCATACGTCGAGCGGCTCCGCGCCACGGGCGTCTCGGCGCTCGTCTTCGGGCTGGAGCCCGTGCACGCCGAGATTCCGCCAACGCTGCTCGCGGCATGCCAGGCAACGAATTTCCCGCTCATTGTGCTTCCGCCCCCGATCTACTTCGCCGCGGTCACGAGTATCCTCAACCGGGCACTCGAGACCGAGCGGACGCGCGCGCTCGAACACATGAACACGCTCGCGCGGCACCTCACCGAGGCGATGCTGCAGCACCGCCCCGCACAGCGCCTCGTCGAACGCCTCGCCGCCGAACCGGGCAGCTGGGCCGCGCTGCGCATCGGAGACGAGCTCTACCTCGGCGGCGACACCCCCGCCGGCGCCCAGTTCGACGAGCTCTTCGCCGACTTCGATGAGCGCCTCCGCAGGCCGCGCGGCTCGCGCGGGGGCGCGGGTGCGGTGTTCGCCTCTGTCACCGTCGGCGGGGCCGACTACGAGGTCGCCGCCCACGAGGCCGCGCCGCGCAGCTCTCGAGGTCGCGGTGCCGACGGCACGGCGGTGCTCGCAATCGGCCGATCCCCCAGGCTCACGAGAATCGATCTCACCGCCCTGCAGCTCGCCGCGAATCTCGTCGGGTTGCTGCTGCAGCTGCCGGCGGCGCAGTCGATGGCGGTGGATCAGCTGCTCATGCAGCTGCTCATGGAGCGGCACGGGTCGCAGATCATCGGCGCGGAGCGTGAACGCTTTGCGCGGCTGCTCGGGAACTCGTTCGGCGGCGGCGCGAAGACGGCGCACGCCGTGATTGCGATGCGCAATCCGCGGCTCCCACCGGGCACCGACCCCGTGCCCGTCGGCGAAACGGTTGCCTCCGACACGAACTGGCTGCGACGACTGCTCCACACGCCGTTCGCCGAGCACCGCGCGAAGCAGCTGCGCGCCTTCGTTGGCAGCCCGCCAACGCCGAGCGAGTTCCAGCACGCCGAGCAGCTCGGCTGGCTGCTCGCGGTGAGCGGACCGCGGTCGTTCCTCGAGCTGCCTTCGGCGATGCAGGAGGCCGAGGAATTTGCGCGGGCGGCACTCCACATCGGAGCGCACGTCGACGGCAACGCGCCGCCCGCCGAGACAAGCTGGCCGCTTGCCGCGGCGGCCGACCCCGCGGTGGCGCGGGTCGCCGCCGCGCAGTGGCTCGCGCCGCTCCTCACGGACGCCGCCACCGAGCACCGCGCGGCGCTCACGAGCTGGCTGCGGCAGCACGGCTCCTGGGATCGCAGCGCACGCGAGCTCGGGCTGCACCGCAACACAGTGCGGCGTCTCGTTGGCGAGGCGGCGCAGCGGCTTGGTCGCGATCTCGACGATCCGCTCGAGCGGGCGCGGATCCTGCTCGCGCTTACCGCCCTCGATGCAGCTCTGGCCCCCGGCGAAGTGCCAGGGGCCAGAGCAGATCGCTAACGACGCGCGTTAGTCGCGCGCTGCCATCGCGCTTACGAGCTCGTACACGACGTGGCTCGCCGCGACAGCGGTGATCTGCGCGTGGTCGTAGGCGGGGGCCACCTCGACGACGTCGGCGCCGACAATGTGCAGGTCGGCGAGGCCGCGGATGAGGCGGAGCATCTCGCGGCTCGTGAGGCCGCCTGCCTCGGGGGTGCCTGTGCCAGGGGCGTGGGCTGGGTCGAGCACGTCGATGTCGATCGAGATGTACAGCGGCTTGTCGCCCACGCGCGTGCGGATCTTCTCAAGCGCGGCGGGGATGCCGTGCTCCTCGATGAACTCGCTCGTGACGATCTGGAAGCCGAGCATCTCGTCGTCCTCGAGATCCTGCTTGCCGTAGAGCGGCCCGCGAGTGCCGCCGTGCATCGACGCGGTCATGTCGATGAGGCCCTCTTCGGAGGCGCGGCGGAAGGGGGTGCCGTGCGTCGTCGGAGCACCGAAGTAGGTGTCCCACGTGTCGAGGTGCGCATCGAAGTGGAGCACGGCGACGGGGCCGTGCTTCTTGTTGATCGCGCGGAGCAGCGGGAGGGCGATCGTGTGGTCGCCGCCGACGGTGACGATCTTGTCGACCTTCTCGCCGAGCTCGGTCGCCGCTGCCTCGATCTGGGCGACTGCCTCGTCGAGGCTGAAGGGGTTCGCGACGATGTCGCCGGCGTCGACGACCTGCTTGATATAGAACGGCGAGACGTCCTGTGCCGGGTTGTACGGGCGCAGCAGGCGCGAGGCCTCGCGCACGTGCGATGGGCCGAAGCGGGCGCCTGGGCGGAAGCTCACGCCGGTGTCGAACGGCACACCAACGACGGCGATGTCTGCCGAGGGAACGTCTTCGATGCGTGGCAGCTTCGCGAACGTCGCGATGCCGGCGTAGCGGGGGGTAAGGCTCGCGTCGACGGGCCCCTGGGGAGTGTGTTCGGTCACAGGCTCTCTCTCCTTAAATGTTGTCTCACAGTAAACTCTTGAGTACTATGAGTGAACTTGCCTCCAGCATAGACTGAGACAGCGAGAGCGTCAACGCACCCAATTACCCGCAGCCGAAAGGGGCCACCCGTGCGACCCATCCACCCCACCTCGGCTGAAACGCAGGTGCAGATCGGCGCCAAGCTCCGCAGCTCGCGCCAGGCGCAAGGCCTCACACTCGAGCAGCTCGCGGCCGCGACCGACCTCACCAAGGGCTTCATCAGTCGCATCGAGCGCGACGAAACCATGCCGAGCGTGCCGACCCTCGTGCAGCTCTGCCAGGCGCTCTCCCTCCCGATCGGGTCGTTGTTCGAGGAACCAGACGTGCAACTCGTCACACTCGCGGACGCGCCCCGCATCAACATGGGCGGCATCGGCGCCGACGAACGGCTCGTCACACCAAGATCCGAAGAGCGCGTGCAGGTGCTCCGATCGAGCGTCGAGCCCAACGGCTCAGGCGGAGACGAGCTCTATACCGTCAGCTGCGACGTCGAATCGCTCCACGTGGTCTCGGGGGCGGTCGACGTGCAATTCTCCGACCGCACCGTTTCGCTCGCCCCAGGAGACACACTCACATTCCCAGGC
>JAGNOB010000199.1 GCA_017990305.1 Leucobacter sp. | reverse complement strand
CTGCGTGACCTCGGCGGCACTCCGACCGCCTCTGGAACGGTGAGGCCCGGGGCACTGTACCGCTCGGCCACACTCGTCGGGCTGACTGAGGAAGATGCAGCGCAGCTCACAGCACTCGGCGTACGGACGGTATACGACCTGCGCACAGCCGATGAGACAACACAGTCTCCCGACAGGCTGCCCGCAGGGGTGCAAGCAGTCTCGCTCGACGTTCTCGCTGATAGCTCACTGAGCGTGGCCGCTACGCTTGGCGACCTCGAAACCGATCCGAAGGCATTCGCACGCAACCTCGCGGGCGGTCGAGCGATTCGACTGTTCGAGGAGACCTATCGGGATCTCGTCCGTCTTCCGTCAGCGCTCGCCTCATATCGCGGCCTGCTGACGGGGATCATCGATGACAAGCGTGAGCGTGCAGCCCTATTCCACTGCACTACCGGTAAAGACCGGACCGGCTGGGCGGCAGCCCTCGTGCTGTCGCTTCTGGGAGCCTCGGAGGAGGACATCTATGCCGACTATCTGCGAACAAACACGGATCTATTGCCCGCGTTGGCGCCGCAGTTCGCTCGCCTGGAGGAGCTCGGGCTCAGTCGCGAGGACCTGTTGCCAGTGCTTGGCGTGCGCGAGAGCTATCTCGCGGCCGCATTCGAGCAGATGCGTGAACAGTTTGGCAGCATAGAGGAGTACGCTTTGCACGGTCTCGGAGTGGCATCGACGGAAGTCACAGCGCTGCGTGCGCGCCTAACGTAAGCGTTCATTGGACTGCGGCGGGTGCTGCTACAGGCCGATGAGGATGACTCCGCATACGACAACCACCGCTGCGGTGAGCCGGAGCCCAGGGTTGTTCTCGTGCGAGCGAAGTGCGCCGTATAGGCCGACGAGAACAACACTGAGCTCCCGCATTGGGGCCACGAGTGAGAGCGGAGCCATTGTCGCTGCGGTGAGAACGAGAATGTAGGACAGCGGCGATAGGAGACCAAAGATGAGCAGCCTCCGCCAGCTGGCACGCAGTTCTCCACGCATACGCCGGATCGGCCCAACAGCGCCTACCTCACGGCCCGATCGAACGCCTTGAGCACCCAGCATCCCACCAAACACAACGGCCTGAGCCATGCTCGTTCCCACCATGAACGCCACAGGCGCCAAACCAAAACTGTTCACCATGTAGACGTCCCACAACGTGTAGACCGCGATCGCCACGCCAGTGAGCAGCCCAAACACAATCGCTGGATCCCATCGACGCCCGCCTTCCGTGCGTGCAGGAATACCAGAGCTCTTGGAGCGGCGACGTCCGATCAGACCGAACGCGACGACCCCTGCTATGACGAGTGCGACCCCGCCCAGAGACATCGCACCGGGCCGCTCCCCGAAGAGCAGAATTGACACAAGGACAGTCAGTACGGGGCCGCTCCCCCTTGCCGTCGCGTAGACGGTACTCAGTTCTCCAGACCGATACCCGCGCTGCAGCACGAGCATGTACAGCACGTGCAGCGCGCCAGAGACAACGACGGCAAGCAGAAACGGGCCGGGTCCCGACTCACCAATTCCACCGGTGAAGGGCACGGCGATACCCCAGATGAGTGTGCTGAACACCGCGCCCCAGAACAGGAACGGTACACCCGACCCGCTCGACTTCGCCGCGAGGATGTTCCAAATCGAGTGCGCGACAGCAGCGGCAAGAACGAGACCGAGCGCTGTGAGCGTCATGACGTGGCTGCTCTAGGCGTCGATGCGCTCGCGATCGAGATCATCGGCGTTTTCGATGATGAACTCTTTACGAGGAGCAACCTCATTGCCCATGAGGAGTTCAAACATCTGCGCCGCTGCATGGGCGTCTTCAAGACGAACTCGCCTGAGCGTGCGATGTTCACGGTCCATAGTCGTCTCAGCCAGCTGATCAGCATCCATCTCACCGAGACCCTTGTACCGTTGGATCGGTTCCTGGTGCTTCTTACCGCGCTTGCGCAGATCAGCGAGGAGCGTCTGCAGCTCGCGTTCGCTGTACGTGTAGATAACGTCATTGGGTTTACGACCGGCGTTCTGCACGATCACCCTGTGCAGCGGAGGCACGGCGGCGTAAACTCTGCCTGCCTCGAGCATGGGACGCATGTATCGGAAGAAGAGCGTGAGGAGCAGGGTCCGAATATGAGCGCCGTCAACGTCGGCGTCGCTCATCAGGATGACCTTGCCGTACCGGGCGGCTTCGAGATCGAAATCGCGCCCTGATCCTGCCCCGATGACCTTGATGATCGCTCCGCATTCGGCATTCGAAAGCATCTCAGCAAGCGAGGCCTTCTGCACGTTGAGAATCTTGCCACGGATGGGAAGCAGCGCCTGATACTCGCTGTCTCGAGCGGGCTTGGCTGTACCAAGCGCGCTGTCGCCCTCAACGATGAAAAGCTCGGAGTTCGCGACGTCCTTCGAACGGCAGTCGATGAGCTTAGACGGCAGCGAGGAGCTCTCAAGGGAGCTCTTGCGGCGGGCGGTATCCCGTTGCGTGCGCATCGCGATCCGAGACTTCATCTCGGACACCATCTTCTCGAGCAGTGTCCCGGTTTGCGCCTTGTCGTGTTTCTTCGGCGACTCGTAGCGTTCCGCGAGTGCCTTGGTGACCGCCTTTGAGACAATCTGGCGTACGGCAGCCGTACCGAGAACTTCCTTCGTCTGGCCCTCGAACTGTGGCTCCGGCACCCGCACGGTCACGACTGCGGTAAGCCCCGTGAGAATGTCGTCCTTTTCAGGCTTGTCGGAGCCCGCCTTCAGCTTCCGAGCGTTTGCCTCGATCTGCTTACGGAAGAATTTCGTGAGACCCTGCTCAAAGCCAGCTAGATGCGTGCCCCCCTTGGGCGTCGCGATGATGTTGACGAAGCTCTGGATCTCGGTGTCATAGCCCGTGCCCCACCGCAGCGCGATATCAACTTCGCACTCCCGCTCCACCTCGCGGGAAACGAGGTGACCGGTCTTCTCATCCATTACGGGGACCGTCTCTGAGAACTTGCCGAAGTCGTTCACTCGCCAGGTGTCGGTAACAGGTGCATCGACGGCGAGGAAGTTTACAAATTCGGCGATGCCGCCCTCGTAATTGAAGCTGTGGATCGTCGGAGCGCCAGACTCGTCGAGAGACTCCGGCCGCTGGTCCTCAATGTCGATGGTGAGTCCGGTAACCAGAAACGCGGTTTGGCGCGCACGGGCGACCAAGGAGTCGGCTTCGAACCGAGCAGTAGGCAGGAAGATCTGGGGATCCGCCCAGTAGCGCACACGGGTTCCCGTCACGCCCTTCTTCACCTTGCCTATCGACTGAATTCCGGTTGCGCGATCGAACGGCGTAAAGTCGCTGTCCGGTCCGTCCCCAGCGAACACTCCCGGCTCACCGTGACGGAAGGACATTGCCCAGGTCTTACCGTCGCGGTCGACCTCAACGTCGAGACGAGAAGACAGTGCGTTGACGACTGAAGCGCCGACACCGTGGAGGCCTCCAGAAGAGGCGTAGCCGCCCCCGCCGAACTTGCCGCCGGCGTGCAGCTTGGTGAACACAAGTTCCACCCCGCTCAACCCGCTGCGTGGCTCGATGTCGACAGGAACGCCGCGCCCGTCGTCAGCGACGGTGACGCTGCCGTCCTCGTGAAGAATGATGCGGATGCTGCTCCCGTGGCCCGCGAGTGCCTCATCAACCGAGTTGTCGATAATTTCCCAGAGGCAGTGCATGAGACCGCGCGAATCGGTCGTGCCGATGTACATGCCGGGTCGCTTGCGAACCGCTTCGAGCCCCTCAAGGACAGTGAGGTGCCTGGCAGAGTAACTGGATTCAGCCACGTGAAAGTACCTGCTTTCTAGGAGACTCCCCCACTGTAGGGCACACCACCGACAGAGCACGTGATCCAGCCCGGCGAGTGCACACAGAGAAGCGGAAGCAACGCGAATCGTACGCGGTCAGCGAAACGGGGCCCACGTACAGAGCGAATTCTCGCGAGGAGTGGTTGGATGGAGGTAATTGAACTACCGGGAGGTGGCCATGAGCACACTCGAACACACCGCTGACGTAGCGGATGTCACTGCGGCGGAGCGTCCGCTCAGTGGACTGGATCGCTGCGATAGCTGCGGCGCACAGGCGTACGTACGCGCAACCCTGAGCGGCAGCGAGCTGCTGTTCTGCGCACACCACGCAACCAAACACGAAGCGAAGCTCCGGCCGCTAGCCGAGGCATGGCACGACGAGAGTCACAAGCTCACGGCGTAAACCGGTCGTCCCGCGGGGGCGTCGCTGACTCAGGTCGGCGACGCCCCTTTTGCTTTTCTATATTCAATGCGCCCTAACGGCTTGAGCCGTCATCACCCGCCGAACGGGACTTCACCTGGCGCCTTCGGAGGGTAGACCTCGTCGAACGCTTCGACCCACTGTGTGGTATCGGCCGGGCAAATGAAGCTCACGCCTGAGACCATCTTGGCTGCAGCGTTCCGCTCGCCGACGCGGCGCTCCTCACCCGTGACCTCCGCAGGCAGCATCATCGCGAAGAGCGGACTCGACGCGACGTGCACAGAAAGGGTGTCCTGAGTGACGCGGTGTCCCTGCAGTATCGAGGTCTCACAAGCATCCATTCCGAGCGCAAGGTAGGTGGACTCAATCTCGGGACTCCAGACGACGCCCTGGGATTCGGCGTAAGCTCGCTCCCCCGCAATGAACTCCTTCTGGGCTTCAGTCTGGGCAACGAGGGGCGTCCCGTCGAGCTTGAGGCCCTGGTCGATGAGGAACTGGTCGCGTTCGGCGAGCGCTGCCTC
The DNA here is from genome assembly GCA_017990305.1 of Leucobacter sp. Lineage (GTDB taxonomy): Bacteria > Actinomycetota > Actinomycetes > Actinomycetales > Microbacteriaceae > Leucobacter. The sequence goes on along the minus strand of JAGNOB010000199.1, from coordinate 38 downwards.
GTAGTCAACGGGCCCGCCTTCAGTCCCCTCTGAGGCCT
>JAGNOB010000197.1 GCA_017990305.1 Leucobacter sp. | reverse complement strand
GCCCGAACCTGATGGGGCCGGGCGCGCTCGTCGGGGACTGGCTTGGGGTGCCACCGCTCGCTGGGGTGTTTGTTTTTACGTTCCTCGCCCAGCTGACGGCTGTGCTTGTGAACTTCTTCGGGCTGCGACCGGATCCGCTGTTGACCGCGCGCGAGCTGCAGGCTGCTGCTGACGCCGCGCGACCCGCCGGGTCGCCCGAGACGACTGCCGAGGTGTCTGCCTCGCGGAGAGCCAAGGTGCTCACCATCGTCATTATTGGCACAGCACAGGCAATCATGGTTGGGCTCATGGCAATGACCCCGCTGCACCTCAAGCATCACGGTGGAAGCGACGCGCTCGTCGGCATTACGCTGAGCATGCATATCGCCGGAATGTACGCGCTATCTCCGCTCTTCGGGTTGTTGGCTGGCAAGATCGGCCGCATCCAAGTCATCGTTGGCGGCTGGGTGATTCTGCTCGTTGCGATCTATTTTGCGTACCTCTCAGGCGAGAACGCCGTGTACGTGCAGATTGCCATGACGTTGGTCGGGATTGGGTGGAGCGCAGTGACGGTCGCCGGGGCCGCACTGCTAACCGAACTCACAGTGTTGTCCGAGCGCCCAAAGTGGCAAGGACGCGCCGACACGTTCATGAGCGCGTCTGGCGCTGCAGCCGGAGTGCTCGCTGGAATCGTCTTCGCGATGAGCGATTTCTCCATCCTGGCACTTGTCGCGCTAGCGGTCCTCGCACTGGGGGCGATCGCCTCGATGTACCCCAAGTTACGGGTCGCGCGCCAACACTGAGCCCGGCGTCGCCGTAAACGGCTAAACTGGGTTCGATGTCTACTACCGTCGAACCCCAGTTCTCAACCGCCACCGGCAGCGACGTTCGCGTTCGCTTCTGCCCCTCACCGACGGGCACGCCACACGTCGGCATGGTGCGCACTGCCCTCTTCAACTGGGCATACGCCCGGCACACGGGCGGCACCTTTGTCTTCCGCATCGAAGACACCGATGCTGCGCGCGACAACGAGGAGAGCTACGGGCAAATTCTTGACTCGCTCCGCTGGCTCGGTCTCACCTGGGACGAAGGCATCGACGTCGGAGGCCCGCACGGCCCATACCGGCAGTCTGAGCGCGGCGACATTTACCGCGAGATCGCAGAGAAGCTCAAGGCCGCCGGCTACCTTTACGAGAGTTTCTCGACCGCGGAAGAGATCGACGCCCGCAACGAAGCGAACGGCCGCGCGAAGCAGCTCGGCTACGACAACTTCGACCGCGATCTCACTGACGAGCAGCGCGCGGCATTCCGCGCGGAAGGCCGCGAGCCTGCGCTGCGCTTCCGCATCCCAGACATGGATCTCAGCTTCGACGACCTCGTGCGCGGTCCGATCAGTTTCCCGGCTGGTTCGACGATCGACTTTGTCGTCGTTCGCCCGAACGGCGCTCCGCTCTACACGCTGACCAACCCCGTCGATGACGCGCTCATGGGTATCACCCACGTGCTCCGGGGTGAAGACCTGCTGTCGTCGACGCCGCGCCAGGTTGCGCTGCACCGTGCGCTTGTCGAGCTCGGCATCGAGCCGGCCATTCCAGTATTTGGCCACCTCCCGTACGTGCTCGGCGAGGGCAACAAGAAGCTCTCGAAGCGCGACCCCGAGTCGAACCTGCTGCATCACCGCGAGCGTGGCTTCATCCCCGAGGGCCTGCTGAACTACCTGTCGCTGCTCGGCTGGTCGATCTCGGCGGATCGCGATGTATTCACGAGCGAAGAGATGATCGCTGCATTCGACGTGACCGACGTGAACCCGAACCCGGCACGCTTCGACCAGAAGAAGGCCGACGCTATTAACGCCGACCACATTCGCCTCCTCAGCGAGGACGACTTCTACGCGCGAATTCTGCCGTACCTCATCGCCGGTGGCGCGCTGCCGATTGAAGCGACCGAGCAGCAGCTCGCCACCGTGCGTGCAGCGGTGCCGCTGGTGCAGAGCCGCGTGACCGTGCTCTCAGAGGTCGTGCCGCTGATGGGCTTCCTCTTCACGAACTCGACGTCTCTCGTCTACGAAGACGACGCGCTGAAGTCGCTCAAGGATGACGCCCCAGCGACGCTCCGCGCCAGCATCACCGCGCTCGAGGCGCTGCCTGAGGACAGCTGGGCGACTGAAGCTATCCAGGAGGCGCTGCAGGCTGCCCTCATTGAGGGGCTTGGCCTGAAGCCACGCGTGGCGTTCGGTGCGCTCCGCGTCGCGGCCTCGGGGCGTCGCGTGTCGCCACCGCTGTTCGAGTCGTTCGAGCTGCTCGGGCGTGAGGAGACACTGGCGCGACTCCGTCGCCTCGAAGCACAGCTCGCGGGCGAGTAATTCATGATCGCAGCGATGCGGGCGAGCCTTAAAGCCCGCCTCGCTGCGATTCGCGGCTGAACCTGAAACACACGGGTGAGTGAGAGGAACGAGGGGCAGATGGTGATCGAGACAGTGGCGGATAACCCCGCGGCTCCCTACGGCGTAGCCATTATCGGGGGAGGACCGGCTGGGCTCTCGGCTGGCCTGCAGCTCGTGCGCGCCAATCGGCGCATCGCGATCCTCGACTCCAACCGTCCCCGGCACTCGGCAACGCTGCGCTCGCACGGCTTCCTCACCCGCGACGGCGTCCCGCCACTCGAGCTGCGCAAGCTCGGACGCGAGGAGTTCGAGGCTTACCCCACGGCGCGGTTCGCACAGGCGATGACCCGCGAAATCACCCCGCTCAGCCGCGAGGAAGCACTCGCCGTCGGGTTCCCTGACGGCATTGGATTCCGGATCCAGGGCACCGGCCTGCGGGGGAGTGGCGACCTTGAGATCGTCGCACGGCGCGTACTCATCGCGGCCGGGCTCACCGAGGACCTGCCGCCTTTCCCCATGATCCGGGCCTATTACGGCACTGCGCTGCACTCGTGCGTCGAGTGCGATGGCTTTGAGAAAACAGACAAGCCGCTCGCCCTCATCGGTGAGACGAGCGATCTGTTCGCTCGCGCACTGCTCATCTCGCGCTTCAGCTCGGACCTCATCGTATTCACAAACGGGGCTGACACCATCCGCCCCGAGCAGGAGGCGCAGCTTGCCTCCATCGGGATCCGCGTAGAGCGTCGTGCCATCGACGACATCGTCGGCGAGAAGGCCGACATGACAGGCGTACGACTGGCCGACGGCGAGGTGATCGCGCGCGTTGGCGGTTTCGTTCGGCCTCGCTGGCACGCCTCCGTCGACTACTTCGGCGATCTCGAGATCGAGCGGGATGACTGGGGCCTGGTGGTCGTTAACGATCGCGGCGAGACCTCGATCCGCGGTGTTTACGCCGCCGGGGACACGGTGCCCCCTGGCCCGCAGCAGCTCATTATCGCGGCCGGAAATGGCGCAAGCGTCGCGGCAAAGCTAAACATGGACATGATTCGCGGCGCCCTCGGCGTCGGCCAAATCGACGAGTAATCAAACTCAATTTGAGAAACACAGACGTGGGGCAGCGCGTCGCCGATACACAAGGAGATAGTGGTGTCTGAGCATCAGCGCGCCCTGACAGTGCCCGGCGAGCGGGCGGCAATGGCGGGTTCTCGCTACGCCCTCATTTCGGCAGCGTTCGTGGGGATCCTGCTCATCTCGAACGTCGTTGCCGTGAAGCCGATCGCGTTTGGCGCTATCCCCATCGGCGACGTGTCGTTGCCGCTTGTGTTTGACGGGGGAGTGTTCCTCTTTCCGCTCGCCTACATCCTTGGCGACCTGCTCGCAGAGGTCTATGGTCTGAAAGCGTCGCGACGGGCGATCCTCACAGCCTTCGCCCTCGCGCTCATCGCCTCGCTGACAATTCTGCTCGTGCAGATCTCACCTCCCGCGGCCGGGTGGGAGAACCAGGAGGCGTTCGCAGCCGTTCTCGGCTTTGTGCCTCGGATCGTTGGCGCGAGCCTTGTCGCGTTTCTCGGCGGCCAGCTCGTGAACGCGTGGGTGCTCGACCGACTCCGGCGTAAAACCGGGGGCCGGTTCCTGAAGGCCAGGCTGATTGGCTCGACGGTAGTTGGCCAGCTCATCGACACGCTGCTGTTCTGCACCATCGCATTTGCCGGCATTATCACCGGCCTCGATTTCGTGATGTACGTGGTGCTCGGTTACGTCGTCAAGGTGCTTGCCGAGGTCGTGCTCCTGCCCGTCACAACCCGCGTCATCGGGTGGGTGCGACGAGCCGAACTGGCCGCGGCGTAAGCTACCCCTCCGCTTTCGCCGCTGCTTCGCGCGCGAACTCAGCACCGTACTGGCGTGTGAGCACTTCCTCGCGCAGCTCCGAGAAAGTGCCGTGGATGATTGACGAGCGAATCTGCTCAACCAGCCGCACAATGAAGCGCTCGTTGTGGATTGTCGCGAGGGTCGATCCCAACATCTCCTTCGCCTTGAACAGGTGGTGCAGGTAGGCAGCGGTGTAGTTCTCGCACGTGTAGCAATCGCACTCTGGATCGAGCGCTTCAAAGCGTCGCCGCTGGGCGGCGGCCTTCGCGTTAATGCGACCCGAACTCGAGTACATGGTTCCTCCTCGTGCCTGGCGGGAGGGGGCAACGCAGTCAAAGGTATCTGCGCCAGCAGCAATTGCAGCGAAGAGATCGTCGGGCTCTGAGATTCCGAGGAGGTGCCGGGGCTTGTGCTCCGGGAGCTCATCGTTCACCCAGCCGACAATCGTGCCGAGCTCGCGCTTCTCGAGAGCGCCGCCGATGCCGTAGCCGTCGAACTCCTGCCCCGTTGCCTCCGAACCGCGAAGCCGTTCGAGACCACTGGCCGCCTGCCGGCGAAGATCCTCATACTGGGCTCCCTGTATGACCC
>JAGNOB010000198.1 GCA_017990305.1 Leucobacter sp. | reverse complement strand
CAGCGATCATCGCGGCGGTGCCCCCGACGAGTCGCGGCCTTGTCAGCGATGGCATCGCGACGACGCCCACGGGGCGTTCCTCCCACGGCCAATCGCGCAGCGTTGCGAGCACGGCGGGCACGAGCGAGGCCGGGAGGTCCTGATCTGGTGCGCCCGCGGCGAACAGCTCGCGCAGGGTGCCGCCCCAGCCGAGATCCGTTAGGCGGGCGATCACGCGCCCGGTCTCGGCACGCTCAGGCACGGGGATCCGGCCCTTGACGGGAACACCTCGACGGTCGGCGCCCGTCGGCCACTGCCCGCGCGGTTCAATGGGCACTCCAGACGACTCGAGGCGACTTGAGGCCTGAGCGGCGGCCTCGCCGGTGACCTCTGTCGGGTACCAGGGCCCGGCGCATACGTCGCAGCGTCCGCACGGGGCGGCGGTGGGATCGTCGAGCTCCCGTTGCAGGAGCTCCATTCGGCAGCTCGCACCGCGTTCGTACGAGATCATCGCCGCCTGTTCGGCCTCACGGGCCGCGGCGATCCGCTCGTAGCGTTCGGCGTCGTACTGCCACGGCGCGCCCGTCGCGACCCAGCCGCCGGAAACCCGACGCACTGCGCCGTCGACGTCGAGCACCTTGAGGAGGAGCTCGAGCTGAGTGCGTCGCAGATCCACCCTTGCCTCGAGCGCGGGCGTCGACAGCGGCGCCGCGTCCGGGGAACCGAGCGCCTCGATGACCGCTGTGGCTCGCTCGGGATCTGGCATTGACGCTGTAGCGAAGTAGCGCCAGATCGCAGCGTCCTCGGCGCCGGGGAGGAGCAGCACGTCAGCGTTCGCGCTGCCGCGCCCGGCGCGTCCCACCTGCTGGTAGTAGGCGACGGGGGAGGAGGGCGCCCCGAGGTGCACGACGAAACCGAGATCTGGTTTGTCGAACCCCATGCCGAGGGCGCTTGTCGCGATAAGCGCTTTCACCTCATTGTGTTTGAGGGCGGTTTCAAGCCGCTCCCGTTCTTCCGTGTCGGTGCGGCCCGTGTACGCGGCCGCGTTGATCCCGGCATCGCGAAGCAGCAGTGCCGTGTCCTCCGCTGCCGAAACGGTGAGCGTGTAGACGATGCCGCTGCCGGGGAGATCTCCAATGTGTGCGAGGAGCCAGGCGAGTCTGGCCTGCGCCGACGGCAGCGTGAGGCTGCCGAGGCGCAGCGAATCGCGGGCGAGGGATCCGCGGAGCGTGAGCACGTCATTGCCGAGCTGCTCTTCGACATCGGCCACCACACGGGCGTTCGCGGTCGCCGTGGTAGCGAGCACCGGTACCTCGCGTTCGAGCCCAGCGAGCAGGGCTGCGATGCGGCGGTAGTCGGGCCTGAAGTCGTGACCCCAGTCTGAAATGCAGTGCGCCTCGTCGATCACGAGCAAGCCCATGCGGGAGAGGATCCCGGGCAGCTGCTGCTCACGGAAGCGAGGGTTGTTCAGCCGCTCGGGAGACACGAGGAGCACGTCGACCTCATCGCGGGCGAGGCGCTCTTCAATCTCGTTCCATTCCTCTGCAGTGGCAGAGTTGATGGCCGCGGCACGTACCCCGGCGCGTTCTGCGGCGGCGACCTGATCTCGCATGAGCGCGAGCAGCGGGGACACGAGCAGCGTGGGGCCGGCGCCGCGTGCACGGAGCAGCGCGGTCGCTACGAAATACACTGCAGACTTGCCCCAGCCGGTGCGCTGCACGACGAGCGCCCGCCTGCCCTCATCGACGAGCGCGCTGATCGCCTCGAACTGCCCGGGATGGAACTCGGCGGTCGGCGCGCCCGTGAGCTCCCGCAGCACAGCGAGGGACTGCTCGTGCGTGGAGTGCGCCTGCGCGGTGCCCGGATGTGTCGAGTGTGGGTGGGTGTCCATGCCCTTGATCATCGCAGAGGCCTCTGACGAAGTCGCCGCATGCACGGGTGCCCGTGGGTTAGAGTTCGGTGCCGCCAGCACCAAGCCACAAGAAGTAGAGATAGCGCAGGTACGGGGTCGCCCACTCGAGGACTGTCACTGCCATCACAATGAGGGCGCACAGCGATAGCAGGCCGCCTATCGCGAGCGCCCATGCCGTGAGCTTGGCCTTGGGCGAGAGAGGCTTGGGCGCGTTCGCGCGAGTTCCGTCAATGCCAAGCTGTGTAAGCTCGCCGTCACCAACCGCATCAGCCAGACGGGCCGCTTCGTCAGAATGTTGCTCGGCAGGCGCGTGAACGGCCTGCGCGGCGGGGCTATCTGCTGCGTTGTGAACGTTCTCCATACCGGCAGCATAACTGCTGGGAGTGCGCGAGCGGTGTCTGTGCGGCGCGTGGAGAGAAGCATCGCCTTTGCTGAGGATTTCTGTGACATAATAGATCCTTGTGCCACGGTGCGAATCTGCCGCGAGGGTTTCGCACTTACCGTGAATGCACGCAAATTCTTTTCAATTTTATTCCGCGTTCCGACTTGCGGCGGGCGCAGAGAGAGATCATCATGCAGAAGCTCGACCAGGTCGATGCCCCGTCACTGAAGAGTGACATTCCCGCGTTCCGCGCAGGTGACACCGTCAAGGTGCACGTGAACATCGTTGAGGGTAACCGCTCGCGTATTCAGGTGTTCCAGGGCGTCGTCATTTCGCGCCACGGCGAGGGCGTCCGCGAAACCTTCACGGTTCGCAAGATCAGCTTCCAGGTGGGCGTGGAGCGTAAGTTCCCCGTGCACTCGCCGACGATCGAGCAGATCGAGGTAGTTTCGCGCGGTGACGTTCGCCGTGCGAAGCTCTACTACCTGCGCGGTCTCACCGGCAAGAAGGCGAAGATCAAGGAGAAGCGCGACGCATAATTGCGTTGTTGCACCTAGTTCAGGCCCCCCGCCGCTTCTCAGGCAGGGGGCCTGTTCTGTCGGTACTGTTGTATTTCCGCGTGCTCTGAGCACGCCTGTGTCCGTGCGCGTCGCGCACGCATTGTTACCGTGTGCGTTACGCGCTCGGTCTGCGAAGAAGAATGAGAGCCCAGCATGAGCGAGACTGCGGAACGACGGCGTGGAGGCCTTCTCGGCTTTCTTCGGGACCTCGTCATTATCTTGGTGGTTGCGTTCCTCATCTCGTTCCTGCTCAAGACGTTCTTAGTGCGCAGCTTCTACATTCCGTCGAGCTCGATGGAGCAGACGTTGCAGGTCAACGATCGGATCCTTGTGAACCAGCTGGTGCCTGATGTCGTTGACGTCAAGCGCGGCGACGTTGTTGTGTTCAAGGATCCGGGCGGGTGGCTGTACCCGAAGGCGATGGCGACGACGCCAACCTCGATCGAAAAGGTACTGCAGGCGGTTGGCCTCGCAGCTGACACCACCCATGACTACGTCGTGAAGCGCGTGATCGGGGTCGGCGGTGACCGGGTCACATGCTGTGACGCGAATGGCCGCATTATGGTCAATGGCGTGCCTCTCGATGAGCCGTATATTGTGATCCCAGAGGGCAAAACCCGTTCCTCCGACATCGACTTCGACGTGACCGTCCCGGAGGGCTCCGTGTGGGTACTCGGCGACAACCGGTACGCGAGCAAGGATTCCCGGTACAACCAGGATCAGCCGGGCAAGGGCTTCGTCTCTGAGGACGAGATCGTCGGCAGAGCGTTCCTGCTGAACTGGCCGCTCGAGCACTTCGGCTGGATGGGCCGACCAGACTCGACCTTTACCGGAGTTGACGAGGCACGTGCCCAGTAGCGCCACTGGGGCACCAAGCAAGGATCCAACGCTTGACGTCGAGCTCGAGTGTTTCGCGCGCGGCGCGCAGGTGGTGATCGGCCTCGACGAGGTCGGTCGGGGCGCCATCGCGGGGCCCGTCGCAGTTGGGGCGCAGGCCGTGCTTGCGGGCGTGACTGAGTTTCCCGCGGGGCTGCGCGACTCGAAGCTGCTCAGCGAGAAGAAACGTGAAGCCATCGCGCCGGTCGTGAACGAATGGGGCGTTGGAGCTGTGGGATTCGCAACTGCAGCTGAGATCGACGAACGTGGGATTACCGCGATGCTTGGCGAGTCTGCACGGCGTGCTCTGCTCGAGCTGCACGCTGCAGGTGTCGCTGTGGATCGGGCCCTCATCATTCTTGACGGTTCGCACGACTGGCTGAGCCCGGTGTTGCGGTCGCCGTTGAATGTTGTGACTCGGGTCGGGGCGGATCGAGCCTGCGCGAGCGTAGCGGCAGCATCGGTGCGGGCGAAGGTCGCCCGAGATGCGGTCATGCGTGATGCGCATGATGCACACCCGCAGTACTCGTGGGCATCGAACAAGGGCTATGGCGCGGCCGCTCACTATGCCGGAATCGCTGATCACGGGCTCACTGAACTGCACCGTAAGACCTGGGTGAAGTAGTTGCCCGCCGCGTTGCAGCGGGAGCGGATCTGCCGAGCCGGTAAGCTTGTGCTGTGAGTACACGCGCGATTTCTGCTGATGCTCCCATCGGGGTATTCGACTCGGGCGTTGGGGGGCTGACGGTTGCACGCGCAATCCGCGACCAGCTGCCGAACGAGTCGATCCTCTACGCGGCAGACACTGCGCATACTCCCTACGGCCCGCGGCCAATCGCAGAGGTGCGCAGGCTCGCTCTTGAAATCCTCGACAGCCTTGTTGCCTCGGGCGTGAAAATGCTCGTTATCGCCTGCAATACCGCTTCGGCCGCCGTGCTCCGCGACGCCTACGAACGCTACGACGTTCCGGTTGTGGAGGTCATCGGCCCGACCGCGCGGAGCGCACTATCGATCACCCGAAACGGCAGGGTCGGTCTTATCGGCACGACTGCCACGATCGAGTCTGGCGCCTACAAGGAGCACTTTGCCGACAGCCCGAACGTGACGCTG
>JAGNOB010000196.1 GCA_017990305.1 Leucobacter sp. | reverse complement strand
GCGAACCACGGCAAGCTCGTCGAGGAGCTGTGGGAGCACTTCGTCATCGACTCGCTCACGGGGCCGACCTTCGTGATGGACTTCCCGGTCGAGACGAGCCCGCTCACGCGGCACCACCGCTCGATTCCGGGTGTCGTCGAGAAGTGGGATCTCTACGTTCGCGGCTTCGAGCTCGGCACCGGGTACTCCGAGCTCATCGACCCCGTCGTGCAGCGCGAGCGTTTCATGCAGCAGGCCGCAGAGGGCGCGCGTGGAGATGTTGAAGCGATGAAGGTCGACGAAGACTTCCTTCGTGCGCTTGAGCACGCCATGCCTCCGACGGGCGGCATGGGCATGGGCATGGACCGTCTACTCATGGCGCTCACGGGCCTCGGGATCCGCGAGACGATCCTGTTCCCGCTCGTTAAGTAGCGCGTTTCGCCCTGACAGAGTGGGCCCCCTCGCAGCTGCGAGGGGGCCCACTCTGTCCTTGCACAGTTCGATCCGCGGAACGCCCAGCAAACCCTCGGGGGTGGGCGAGTAAGGTTGGCAACTATGGATAACTGGTGGATGAATGCAGTCTGGTCGCTTACGCCGACCGTGCTCATCGGGCTCTTCTTCTGGATGGTCATGAGACTGATTCTGCGCGCCGATCGCACTGAGCGACGCATCTACCGCGAGATCGAGGATCAGGAGCGCGCGAAGGCTGGCCTCCCGGCCCGCGAGGAGTAGCTCCCGCTTTTTCGCTACAGTTAGTGCAGGCACGGGATTCCGTGCAGCTACTGTAGTTCCAGGGAAAGGGCACGATGGAGTTCTTTTCCGGTTGGAACTGGGCGGCGTTCGGCGCCGCCGTCGCACTCACGATCGATATGGCGATTCGCGTCGTGGCACTCTTCGTTGTGCCCCGTAACCGTCGCCCGACCTCGGGCATGGCGTGGTTGCTCGCGATCTTCCTGCTTCCGGTGCCCGGGCTCGTCGTCTTCCTCATCATCGGGAGTAACCGACTACCTGCGCACCGTGAGGAGAAGCAGGAGGCGATCAATAGGTTGGTCTCGAGCCTCGCCGAACGCGAGAATCAGGGCCTCATCTCAGACATTGACGCGATGTCGCCCGGTTTGGAGAGCGCTGTTCGGCTCGGACAGACACTCGGCGCGCAGCCGATGCTTCGGGGCAACGCTGCATCGATGACGATCGACTACGAGCTCTCGTTCCACCAGATCGCGGAGGCGATTGACCGCGCGCGCGACTATGTGCATGTGCAGTTCTACATCCTCGTGCACGACGACACCACGGATGTGGTGTTCCAGGCGATGCGCCGAGCAGTCGATCGCGGTGTGAAGGTGCGCGTGATGCTTGACCACATCTCCGCCGTCCGCAACCCCGGCAGGCGCCGCACGGCACAGAGCCTCGACGACATGGGGGCGGAGTGGACCTATATGCTCCCTGTGCGCCCGTGGCGCGGGGAGTACCAGCGGCCCGACCTCCGCAATCACCGCAAGCTCGTGGTTGTCGACGGCAAGATCGGCTTCACAGGTTCACAGAACCTCGTCGATTCGTCCTACAACAAGCGCGGCAACATTCGGCGAGGCCTACACTGGCGCGACATCATGGTTCGGGTCGAGGGGCCGATTGTGCTCGGGCTCGAGGCCGTGTTCCAGGCTGATTGGTACCTTGAGACTGACACCTTCCTCGAGCAGCTCGACATTGAGTCCGTGCCCACCGAGTTTCCCGGCGATCTCGACTGCCAGATTGTGCCGAGCGGACCCGGCTATGCGGCTGAGAACAACCTGCAGGTGTTCGTATCGCTTCTCTACGCTGCACGGCACCGCATCAGCATCACCAGCCCGTACTTTGTGCCAGACGGTTCGATCATGAATGCGCTCCGCGCGGCAACGGCGCGCGGCGTGGATGTTGAGCTCTTCGTCTCAGAAATCGGGGATCAGGCACTCGTTTACCACGCCCAGCGCTCGTACTACGAGGAGCTGCTCAACGCGGGCGTGCAGATCTGGATGTACCGGCCGCCGTTTATCTTGCACTCGAAGCACTTCACCATCGACCACGAGGTCGCCGTGGTCGGGTCGTCGAATATGGACCCGCGCTCGTTCGGTCTGAACATGGAGATCTCGATGGTCGTGCGCGGTGACAGCTTCGTGCGTGACCTCGACGAGGTGAACGATTACTACCGTGCGAACTCACGTGAGTTGCTGCCTGAGGAATGGGCCAAACAGCCCCTTCGCTCGCAACTCCTCGACGGGCTCGCCCGGCTCACCTCAGCGCTGCAGTAGCGGAGGCCAACGCACCTTTTCCTGGCAGGTTTCAGGCGACGCCATTATCGTTGCAGGCACTCACCAACGCTGCCAGCGCGAAGGGACGCAGTTATGAGAGTGCTTGTGTATGGGGCCGGTGGACTCGGGCTCTACATTGCGGGACGACTTGCGCAGGCGGGTCACGCGGTCACGCTGAAGGGCAGGGCGGCAACGGTGCTTGCCCTGCGCGGCGAACCGCTGCAGATGTGGCGCGACGGTGCATATGTCGAAGTGCGTGATATCTCCGTCGTCGACGATATTCGTGAGATCCGCAGGCCCGACCTCGTTGTCCTCGCGACGAGGGCTGGGCAGGTTCGAGCCGCGGCTCAGGAGCTTGCGACCCCGCACACGGAGGGAAGCTGCGTGCTCACCCTGCAGAACGGGGTCGATGCGCCAACGGAGCTCGCCGAGGCGATTGGCGTGGAGCGAGTGCTTGCCGGCGCGATTGTGGTGACTGCGAAGCGGCTCTCGCACTCTGCGGTGGAGGTGGTCGGCGAGGAGGCGACGATTGCACTTGGCGCGTTGCCGCCGGGACCCGCGCAGGGTGTTGCGGTGCCGCATCCGCAGGCGCAGCGAGTGATTGAAGCGTTGCGTGGCTCAGGTATCGATGCATCCTGGAGCGGAAACGTGGTGGGTGCGCTGTGGAAGCAGCTTGCGCTCCTTGCCTCGTATGGCGGCGTCGGAGCGGTAGCTGGAGCCACGGTTGGTGAGACGCGTGGAGTGTTGGAAACGCGTGCGCTCGTCGAGTCGGCGATGCGTGAGGTCTTCGCGGTCGCCAACGCAATGGGAGCAGAACTCGGCAAGGATGATCTCGGCGACATCCTCCGCACGTATGAGCGAGGCTTCTCACCAGACACGACCGCCTCAATGCAGCGCGACCTCGCGTCCGGTCGGCCATCCGAACTCGCATATCAGAACGGCGCCGTTGTGGCGCACGCGACGCGGCTCGGTATTGAGGTGCCGATCCACCGGGTGATCTACGCCTCGCAGCTTGTGCGTGAGCAGACCGCACTCCGGGTGGTGAAAGCGTTGCGCACCGGGCGGGTGTGATCCACCAGTTCGCAAGCGAACCTGGACAGGTTACTTCAGCTGTGTCACCGAATAGCCGGTGCCTGCGTGGCGCAGCAACCAGATTTCTCCATTGAGGATCCTGGGGATATCTGAGCCGGTGAGTAGCTCGAGCCCGGCGCGCAGCATGGCGCCGTGCGCGACGGCCACGGATCCGGGGCTCGTGTGTGCGAGTTCGCGGATCGCGTCGGCGGAGCGCTGTGCGACGTCCTCGATCCGCTCCGCGTCGGGGACCTCGCGAAGCCCGGGCCAACGGGCCTCGCTGTCGGTGACCAGGAGACCCTCGGCCTCGCCGAAGTTTCGCTCCCAGAGGCCATCGTGGATGCCGGGGCTGTTGAGCGCGAGGTGGTCCGCGATGATTTCGGCGGTCTCGATCGCGCGGCCCAGCGGTGATGCGTGTACCGAGTTCCACGCGACGGGAGTTGACGAGCTCAGCAGCCTGGCTGCCGCAAGCGCTTGGGAGCGGCCGGTGGTGTTGAGCGGCACCTCGGTGCGTCCTTGAATGCGCCGAGCTCGGTTCCAATCGGTTTCGCCGTGTCGAACGAGCGCGAGCAGCGGAGTTCCTGCAGTCATGCTGCCACGCTATCGGCTTTGATGGGGTCTGTCGTTGCAGGCGCGCTCGACGCGTGTTCGCGATGACGCTGCCGCGAGCCGCTGGAGGGTCAAGAGCGTACCAACTCGAATTGCGCTAGACAATTCAGTTAGTGACCGCTAACCTTTGGGTACGGCCGGGCGGCGTGAGCCGCCCGGGAACGCACCGAAAGGGGAGCGTCGATGGAGACCCTCACAAGCCAGGCGAGGCCAGCGAGCGCGGAGTATCGCGCGAACGAGGCCGCGCACCTCGCCGCTGTCGCTGACATGCGCACTCGGCTCGCCGAGATTTCGCTCGGTGGCAGCGCCGCATCGCGCGAACGCCACGTGGGCCGCGGCAAGCTGCTGCCGCGCGAACGCGTCGAACGGCTCGTGGATCGCGGCAGCCCACTGCTCGAGGTGGGTGCCTTCGCCGCCGACGGCGTGTACGACGACGACATTCCCGCGGCCGGCCTCATCACCGCCGTCGGTGAGATCCACGGTCGCAAGGTCATGATCATCGCGAATGATGCGACGGTGAAGGGCGGCACCTACATGCCGCTCACCGTGAAGAAGCACCTCCGCGCGCAGGAGATCGCGGCCGAGAATGAGCTGCCGTGTGTGAGCCTCGTCGACTCGGGAGGCGCGTTCCTGCCGCTGCAGGACGATGTCTTCCCTGACCGCGAACACTTCGGCCGGATCTTCTTCAACCAGGCGCGCATGTCGGCGCGCGGCATCGCGCAGATCGCCGCGGTGATGGGGTCGAGCACCGCGGGCGGCGCGTACGTGCCGGCGATGAGTGACGAGGTCGTCATCGTGCGCGAGCAGGGCACCATCTTCCTCGGCGGCCCGCCGCTCGTGAAGGCCGCGACCGGCGAGGTCGTAAGCGCAGAGGAGCTCGGT
>JAGNOB010000195.1 GCA_017990305.1 Leucobacter sp. | reverse complement strand
GGAGTGAGCGGTAGACGATGATGAGGATGATGAACACCGCGATGAGGGCGACGCCTAGGAGCAGCCCGTCGATGCCTGAGAATGCCGCTGAGAGGTCAGAGCTAAACCCCGCCGGGCCCGTGACGTAGACAGAGACCCCGGGGGGAGCTGCAGAGCGCAACGAGTCTCCGAGCGCTCCAACCGCGTCGCTGACGTCTGCGTTCGAGTCGATGGGAACGAATGCCTGCACGGCCTTCCCGTCGTCTGAGGGCAGCGCGGGGGAGACGCCGTCGAGAACGCCTTCGCTGCCCGGAAGCTGCTCAAGCTGGGCTGCGATGCTGTCGAGGTGAGGGTCAGTGAGTTCGTGTTCGCTGGTGAACACGACGATGGCAGGGATCGTGTCGCTATCGCTGAACTCGGTGAGCAGCTTCCGCACTTGCGTTGCGTCCGCTGACTCTGGCAGGTACGCGGTCGGATCGTTCGAGGAGACCTCGCTCACCTTGCCGAAGTATGGGCCGCCGATGCCAGCGCCAGCGAACCAGACAAGTATGAGGAGTGTGGGAAACAGGATGCGCAGCCATTTCGGCACGCCCGCTCGGGCGGTCTCGGCTGTCGCCTGGGTCGGCGTATCTGCATGTCTCGGATTCACGTGACGTCCTCCATTGTCCAGAACAGAATATCGCTAGCTTAGCAAGAAACATCTTATTGGAATAGATAGTGAGGCTTGAAACAATCGCTCCGGCTAGAATCGTTCCATGCAAGCGAGTGATGGGGAGCGGGAGCCGCAGGCGACGAACGTCTACGACCTCGATGCGAGCGACCCCTCAGGGACCCTTGTGGATCGAGGTGGTCTCGACGCGGCCCAGGTGCAGCACATCGGTCTGCTCATGGGCGCCCTCGGGCGGCTGCGCGAGGCCGAGCAAGAGCTGTCGGAGGCTTCGCTCAAATATATGAAGCTCAACGAGACTGACATGCGCGCCCTGCACTTCCTTATCGTGTCGGCAAACCGGGGCGACCTCGCAACCCCGGGAGCGATTGCCGCACACCTGAAGATTTCCAGTGCCTCAACGACGAAGCTGCTCGATCGGCTCGAACGTGGTGGCCATATTGTGCGCAGCGCGCACCCCACCGATCGTCGCGCGCTCACCATTTCAATCACTCCAGAGACCCACGAGGTCGCGCGGAACACCGTCGGCAGACAGCAGGCGAAGCGTTTTCACGCGGCCGCCCGGCTCACAGCGGCAGAGCGGGAGGTGGTGATCCGCTTCCTCGACGACATGGCCTCGGAGATCACGATCGGCACTGAGGACTGGCCCGCTCAGACACGCGCCTAAACGGAGCCTCGCCGGGCGCTACACGCGTCGCGCCAGGCACGTGCGCTACCAGCGTGACCCTGAGGAGCGAGCGGCACGCAGTCCGTTCGCGATGATCACGACCTCAGCGAGCTCGTGCACGAGCACGACCGCGGCGAAACTCAGTACGCCGGTGACGGCGAGCGGCACCAGCACCGCGATGATCGCAAGCGACAGCCCGACGTTTTGCGTGATGATCCGGTGCCCCTTCCGCGCGTGCGCGAGCGCGTCGGGTATGAGACGCAGGTCGTGTCCAGTGAACGCGATGTCGGCGGATTCGATTGCGGCGTCTGAACCGGTGCTGCCCATCGCCATCCCGACCGAGGCACCTGCAAGCGCAGGGGCGTCGTTGATGCCGTCGCCGATCATCGCAGTCGGGGAGGAAGCCGAGAAAATCGCTACCAGGCGCGCTTTATCCTCCGGCCGTAACCCTGCGTGCACGTCGGCGATGCCCGCCTCTGCCGCGAGGGCGTTGGCGGTGCGGGCGTTGTCGCCCGTGAGCATCGACACCTTGATGCCCTGCTCGCGCAGCGCGTGCACCGTCTCAGCTGCCTCCGGGCGCAGCCCATCCCGCACCCCGATCGCTCCAATCACCTCGTCATCGCGTGCGACGACGATCACTGTCTGCCCGGATGCCTCGAGCGCCGAGACATCGGCCGCCAGCGGCCCAGGCGCGATCCAGCGCGGGCTTCCGACGGTGATTGTGTGGCCTGCGACCTCGCCGGTCATGCCGCTCCCCGCAAGCTCAGTAACGCGGAGCGCTGCTGGGCGCACGGGCTCGATCGCACTCGCCGGATGCTGTGCTGCCGCGGCGGCGAGGATCGCAGACGCGAGCGGGTGCGTAGAGTGCTGCTCGATCGCAGCTGCGAGCGCGAGCAGTTCGCTCTCGGACGTTCCCGCCGAGGTGACGACCGCCGTTACCTCGGGGGAGTTGCGAGTGAGCGTGCCTGTCTTGTCGAACGCGACGTGCCTGATGGAGCCGAGCCGCTCAAACGCCGCTCCGCTCTTGATGACGACTCCGAACCTGCTCGCGCCGCCGACCGCGGAGACGACCGTAACCGGAACGGCGATGGCGAGCGCGCACGGCGAAGCGGCGACGAGCACGACGAGCGCGCGCGTGATCCAGGTCTCGGGATCGCCGAGCAGCGAACCGATCACGCCGATGGCGAGCGCGAGTAGGAGTACGCCAGGTACGAGCGGACTGGCGATCCGGTCCGCGAGCCTGGCGCGGTCGCCCTTCACTGCCTGCGCCTGTTCGACGAGGTCGACGATGGTGGTGAGGGAGTTGTCGGTGCCCGCGGCGGTTGTCGTCACTTCGAGCACGGCCGAGGTGTTGATCGATCCTGCGGAGACCGGGTCGCCCGGTGCGACGGCGACCGGGATCGATTCGCCCGTGATCGCGGAGGTGTCGAGGGCCGACGAACCGGTCGCGACAATGCCGTCGGTCGCCAGTCGCTCGCCGGGGCTGAGTACGAGCAGTTGTCCGGGAAGCAGCTCGCTGACGGGCACTGTCGTTCGGGAGCCGTTGCGCAGCAGCGTTGCGGTGTCTGGCACGAGTTCAAGCAGCGAGCGCAGGCCGCCGCGTGCGCGATCCATTGCGCGATCCTCGATTGCCTCGGCGGTCGCATAGAGGAAGGCGAGTGCTGCAGCTTCCTGCACGTACCCCAGCAGTACCGCGCCGACCGCGCTGATCGTCATGAGGAGGCCGATGCCGAGCTTTCGGCGCGTGAAGAGGCGCGTGAGTGCGCCCGGTGCGAACGTGGTCGCGCCGAGCAGCAGGCCTGCCCAGTAGGTGGCGAGCGCCGCGGGTTCGGCGCCTGCGAATTCGAGCGCGAGCCCAGCGAGGAACAGGACGCCGGAGCCGAGCGGCACCAGCATCGTGCGGTCGCGCCACCACGGCGTCGCTGTGTGGGGTTGTAGCGCCTCCCATGGCGTTGCTGCTGTGGTGGTTGGCTTTGCTATCGCGGTGTCTGCTCCGCAGCACTCCGCGCTCATGCCTGTGCGACCGTGGGCTCGCAGCAACCGGGTACCTGGCAGCCAGGGTCGATGCATGGAGCGCCCTCGTCGACAGCGAGGGTGACGTCGACGAGGGCTGTGAGGGCGGCTGTGAGGTGCGGGTCGGCGATTTCGTAGCGGGTCTTGCGGCCCTCGGGCTCGGCGACGACGATGCCGCAGCCGCGAAGGCAGGCAAGGTGGTTCGAGACGTTCGTGCGGGTGAGGCCGAGCTCTGTCGCGAGTTCCGCCGGATAACCCGGGCGGTCGATGAGCGCGAGCAGAATCTGCGAACGGGTGGGGTCGGCGAGTGCGCGGCCGAGCCTGTTCATGGCGTCGAGGCGCGAGCTAATGGTCAGCATGTACTGACCATACAGCGAATGCTGACCTATTGCTAGGGGTGGACCGAACGGGGCGGCGCTGCTGCAGCGTCGTGCAGCATGGCCTCCTCGAGAGTTGCTGCCGCCGGTGTGATTCTCACGGCACCGTCAAGCCGCGCCAGATCACCAAGTGCCGCCGCCACCGTCACTTGATCGGTGCCAGGCACGCGCAGCGTGCGGCCGTGCAATAGCACGGGAATGCCCGCCGCGCGCAGCATTGTGAATGCCCGCTGCCACTGCGCGCTCTCGACCAAGAGCGAACCGTGCCCGCTAGTGATCTCCGCCGCCGTGCCCGCGGTCGTCACCCTGCCCGCTGTGAGAATCACGAGCCGGTCGCACTGCGCCGCCTCCTGCATGTAGTGCGTTGTCACGAGGATCCCGGTGCCCTGATCGGCGACGCCGCGCAGTTCGCGCCAGAGCCTCGCCCGTGAGAGGGAGTCCATGCCGGAGGTCGGTTCGTCGAGCACGAGCAGTGCTGGATCGTGGCCGATTGCAGCGAGATAGGCGAGCGTGCGCTGCGTGCCGAGAGAGAGCGCTGCCGTCGGGCCTGATCCGAGCCCCGTCGCAAATTCCCGGTGCTGGGGGAGCACTGGCACCCGCTGCACCGCCGCTGCGAACTCGAGGTTCTCAATGGCTGACAGGGTTGGGTACAGCCCGACGCCCTGCGCGACATAGCCGATTCTGCGGCGCGTGGCGAGCGATGGGGGCCCGCCGAGCAGGTCAACGGAACCTGCATTCGCTGTTTCAAGGCCGAGAAGTATCCGCATGAGCGTCGTCTTGCCCGCACCGTTGCCGCCGAGCAGACCGACAACCTCACCCGGGCCCACACTGAGCGAGACATCATCGAGTGCGGCGAAGGTGCCGTACGCGCGCCGAATGCCCACGGCTCCGACGAGCGGAGCGCTGTGTGTGCCCGCACGGTGTGCTGGGGTGCTCGGCGATTGTGCCGTGACCATTGATAGCGCGGCATTCGGCGGCGAGGCAGGGCGCTGTGCGCGCCCGCGATGCTGTTCGTGCGCGTTCGTGGCCATGCTGCCACCCTCTGCTGCAGCGGTGAGGAGCGCGATGCTCGTATTCTCGAGGTCGCCAGTGGCTGCGTGAAAGCCTGGCGGAGCCGCAGCGTCGGGTGC
>JAGNOB010000194.1 GCA_017990305.1 Leucobacter sp. | reverse complement strand
TGCTCGTTCGCGTTGACGATGATCTCCGCAGCAGCGAGCAAGAGCTTGGATTCGCCGAGGCACAGTTCGGAACGTCTGCGGCTGAGCCGTTCGCCGTCGCCATTCGTGACGCGAAAGAGCAGCTGCGCGCAGCGTTCGAGCTCCGCCAGAAGCTCGACGACAACATTCCCGACACCGAGTCTGACCAGCGAGCCTGGCTCAGTGAGATCATTGCGCGCTGCGCGGGCGCGAAGGAGTCGCTCGATAGCCACACGGCATCGTTCTCGCAGCTTCGCGAAGTCGAGCAGCGCGGTCCTGAGGTGCTCGAACAGTTGCGCGCTCTTCTTCCTGCCGTGGAGCAGGAGTTGCTCGCCGCCCGAGGTAATGTCGCCGCTCTCGGAGACACGTACGCCCCTGCGATCATTGCGCAACTCGACGCCAACCTTGCCGAGGCAGCCGCTCGCCTCGTCTTCGTAGCTGAGTGCATCGAGGCTGCTGCGGGCGAACTCGCCGCCGGCGAATCCGCCGCTGCGGCGATCTCGCTTCGCGCGGGCGAGGCGGCGCTCGACCAGGCCCGCACCCTGGCACAGTCACCTGACGTCTTGGCTGGCGAACTTGCGGAAAGCGCACGACAGCTTGACGAGGCGCTCGCGGATCTGCGGGGAGACTTGCAGGTTGTTGCCCAACTGCTCCCATCAGCTACCGAGACAGATAGACAAGCTCTGCAACAAGCCGCGGCACAGGTACAGGAGCTCCTTACGAATGGATCCCAGGGTGACCCCGTGGCAGCCCTGTCTGCGGCAGCGGCGGCCAACATGCAGATCGACACCGCTATCGGGTCTGCACGCGAGAACTCTGAGCGTCTCAGGCGCGCAGTCGCCGCGCGGGACGAGGCGCTCGTGCCAGCGCGCAGCGAGGTACTCGCTGCCGAACAGTTCATCGAGACCCGGCGCGGCGCTGTCGGCACCCCCGCTCGCACCCGCCTCGCTGAGGCGAAGAGGCAATTGCAGCTTGCTGAGCACTACGCGCAGCAGGATCCTACGCAGTCTTACCAGGCCGCGCAGCAGGCAACGCAGTATGCGCGTGCCGCATACCAGCTCGCCGTCAACGACGTTTCCGGATGGGGCGGTGGCAGCGGTCACGGCGGTGGCTACGGCGGCGGCGCAAACGGGAGCTTCGGCGGCGCTGTGCTCGGCGGCATTCTCGGAGGCCTACTCGGCGGCGGGGGACAGTCCTCGGGTGGCTGGAGCGGCTCGAACGGCGGTTTCACCGGCGGTTGGGGCGGCGGAGGATCCATCGGTGGCGGCGGTAGCGGCGGTGGACGCCGCGGGGGAGGCGGCCGTTTCTAACCTACTCACGCCAGCGCAACGCCCCTCGGGCGCCACGACTTCGCTCCCCGTTCGGGGCAGCGAGAACACCTCCTCCGAGCTGATTCGGTGGAATTAAAGGAAAGGAAGCCAACATGGCAAAGCAATCCATCCTTGGCCGTATTACCCAGCTCGCCAAGGCAAACATCAACGCACTCCTGGACTCCGCCGAGGATCCAGAGAAGATGCTTAACCAGATGGAGCGCGACTTCAAGAACAGCATCGCTGACGCGGAGAGCTCGGTCGCTCAGACGATCGGTAACCTGCGGCTGATGGAGGCAGACCTCGAGGAAGACCGCAAGGCCGTTACCGAGTGGGGCTCGAAGGCTGCAGCTGCTTCCTCGCAGGCCGAAAAGCTTCGCTCCTCGGGCGACACCGAGGGCGCTGATCGCTTCGACAACCTCGCCCGGGTTGCACTATCAAAGCAGATCTCGTTCGAAAAGGAGGTATCGACGGCTGAGCCGAGCGTCACCGCTCAGCAACAGGTCGTTGATCAGCTGAAGACAGGCCTTCAGGTCATGCGCGAGAAGCTCGTTCAGCTGCAGGCGAAGCGCGATGAGCTTGTCTCGCGCGGCAAGGTCGCTGACGCGCAGTCACAGGTGCAGGACGCTGTGAAGAATCTTGACGTGCTCGACCCGACGAGCGAACTCGGCCGCTTTGAGGAGAAGGTCAAGCGCCAGGAGGCAATGGTGCGCGGGCAGGCCGAGCTTGCCGCATCGACCCTGGACGCGCAGTTCAATGAGCTCGATGACCTTGGCTCGCTCAGCGAAGTTGATGCGCGCCTCGCGCAGCTGAAGTCGGGCGGCGCCGGCGCATAACAGCTGAGAATCCTGTTCAGTGAGCCGTCGACCACTGCGACCCGATAGAATTACGGAGTCTTTATATTGTCTCCGAAGGGAACCGCAGTGGCCGACGGCTTTTCACTGTTCACTGACCGTTCCGTTGTCGCGATGCGCGTCAACGGTGAACTCCGCGATCTCGCGTGGGAGGTTACTGACACAGACACAGTCGAGCCGGTCACCATTGACTCGGAAGATGGGCTGAGCATCCTCCGCCACTCGGCAGCCCACGTGCTCGCGCAGGCCGTGCAGCGGGTCAACCCCGAGACGAAGCTCGGGATCGGCCCGCCCATCACCGACGGCTTCTACTACGACTTCGATTCGAGCGAACCGTTCACCCCCGAAGATCTCAAGGCGCTCGAAAAAGAGATGCAGAAGATCGTCAAGCAGGGCCAGCGCTTCGTGCGTCGCGTCGTGAGCGACGACGACGCGACTGCGGAACTCGCGAGCGAGCCCTACAAGCTCGAGCTCATTGGGCTCAAGGGCGGTGCCGACACGGGCTCCGACAACGAGAATGTTGAGGTCGGCGGCGCCGAGCTCACGATTTACGACAATGTCGACCCGAAGTCGGGCGAGGTGATGTGGAGCGACCTCTGCCGCGGCCCGCACCTGCCGAACACGAAGATGATCGGCAACGGCTGGGCGCTTATGCGCTCGAGTGGCGCCTACTGGCGCGGCAGCGAGGCGAACCCCATGCTGCAGCGTGTCTACGGCACCGCATGGCCGACGAAGGACGAGTTGCGTGCTTATCAGACGCGGCTTGAAGAGGCCGCGAAACGCGACCACCGCAAGCTTGGCGTCGAACTCGACCTGTTCTCGTTCCCAGATGAAATCGGTTCGGGTCTCGCAGTGTTCCACCCGCGGGGCGGCATCATTCGCCACGAGATCGAGAACTTCATGAGCTCCGAGCTCATCAAGAACGGTTACGAGGTCGTCAACAGCCCGCACATAACGAAGGGCACGCTCTTCGAGACGAGCCAGCACCTCAACTGGTACAAGGATGGGATGTTCCCGGCCATGCACCTCGACGAGGTGAAAGACGCCGAGGGCAACGTCACGAAGCAGGGCCAGGATTACTACCTGAAGCCAATGAACTGCCCGTTCCACAACCTCATCTTCCGGTCGCGAGCACGGAGCTACCGCGAACTTCCGCTCCGCCTCGCCGAGTTCGGCACGGTGTACCGCTACGAGAAGTCGGGCACCCTCTCCGGCCTCACCCGTGTGCGCGGGCTCACCCAAGACGACGCACACATCTACGTCACCGACGAGCAGGTCAAGGGCGAACTGAAGAAGCAGCTCGAGTTCGTGTTCGCGACGCTCCGCGCCTACGGCCTTGACGACTTCTACCTTGAGCTGTCGACGCGCGACCCTGAGAAGTCGGTCGGCACCGAGCAGCAGTGGGCCGAAGCAGAGCAGACGCTCCGTGAGGTTGGCGAGGAATCGGGTCTCGAACTCGTCGCCGATCCTGGCGGGGCCGCGTTCTACGGCCCGAAGATCTCCGTGCAGGCGCGCGACGCCATCGGTCGCACCTGGCAGCTCTCGACCGTGCAGCTCGACTTCAACCAGCCCGAGCTGTTCGAGCTCGAGTATGCGGCTGCGGACGGTACGCGCAAGCAGCCGATCATGATCCACCGCGCGCTGCTCGGCTCGATCGAGCGGTTCTTCGCGATTCTGCTTGAGCACTACGCGGGAGCGTTCCCTGTTTGGCTCGCCCCTGAACAGGTCGTCGGCATCCCCGTCGCCGCCGAGTACGGTGACTACCTCGAAGAGGTCATTGGCAAGCTTCGCGCGGAGGGCGTGCGCGCCCGGGTGGATCACTCTGACGATCGCATGCCAAAGAAGATCCGCACCCACACGAAGATGAAGGTGCCCTTCCAGCTCATTGCGGGCGAAGAGGATCGCGCAGCGGGTGCCGTGAGCTTCCGCTTCCGCGACGGCACCCAGCTCAACGGCGTTCCCGTCGACGAGGCGATCGCACGCATCACCGGCGCGATCACGAGCCACGAGCAGGTGTCGACGGCGTGGTCGGAGTAGTGCGGTGGTAACCGTCGGAGGCGAGAACGCAGAAGCGCCCGGCGAGCTGGGCACCGTTGGGGTGCCCAGCCAGCTGCAGCGCCTCTGGGTGCCGCATCGCATGGCCTATGTTGCCGATCACAAGCAGGCTGATCACACCGATTGCCCATTCTGTGCGGCGCCCGAGCACGACGATGAGTCGTCGTTGGTCGTGCACCGTGGCAAGACTGCCTATGTGTTACTCAACCTCTTCCCTTACAACAGCGGGCACATGCTCGTATGCCCTTATCGACACTTCGCCAGCTACGAAGATGCGACGCCAGAAGAGGTCGCTGAGATCGGGGAGCTCACGCAAGCTGGCATGCGTGCTGCTCGCCAGGCACTCAACTGTGCCGGGTTCAACCTCGGCATGAATCAGGGCGAGATCGCGGGCGCGGGAGTCGCCGCACATCTGCACCAGCACATCGTGCCGCGCTGGGCATCCGATTCGAACTTCTTTCCGATCATCGCGCAGACGAAGGCAATGCCGCAGCTGCTCGGCGAGGTGCGCGACCTCATCGCAGCCGCGTGGGCTGATCCTCCCGACACTCACGTCGCCTGAGCGCGCTGCGCGCTCGGAGCAACTCAAAACAATAGGA
>JAGNOB010000193.1 GCA_017990305.1 Leucobacter sp. | reverse complement strand
TGCTCCGCCCGCTCGGCTGAGAGCTGCTCGTCAAACGACGCGCGTTCGCGTTCGCGTTCCGTCGCGAACTGAGCAGCAGAGCGTTCACGCTCACGCTCGGCCTGTGTGGCGAGCGTCGTGATCTCGGCGTTCTGGGCTTCGAGATCGCGCGCGATCCGCATCGACAGCTCTTCGCGCTCCTGCGCAATACGGGCGTCGTGCTGTTCGCGTTCGCTCGCAATTGCTCGGTCGTGCTGCTCGCGCTCCTCGCGAATGGCAGCCTCGTGGGTCTGCCGCTCTTCCGCGATGCGCTCGCGAAGCGTGTCGATCTCCGTGGTCAGTGCACGGCGCTGGGCATCGACCTCTGAGGTAAGTGTGCGCTCGAGCTCCGTGTAGTGCGCCTCCAGCGTGGCCTCATCGGACTGACGCTTCGCTTCGAACTCGGCACGGCTCCGATCGGTCTCGTGCTGCAGCCGAGCGCGCTCAGCAGCGGCCTCGCGCTCGTAGTCCTCCTTCTGGCGGACAAAGCTCGTTGATGCAACCTCGGTCTCTGAGCGCAGCTGCGCAGCTGCCTCCTGGGCAGCGGTCACGAGGCGCTCGGCTTCTGCCTCGGCCTGGGCGAGTCGCGCCCGCGCGTCGCGATCGGACGTCTCGAGCAGTGTCTCGGACTGCAACTGTGCAGCTGAGAGTGTTTGCGCGGCCGCGGCCTGTGCCTCTGCGAGCAGCCGTTCCCGCTCCGCGTTGAGGTCATGGCCCTGGCGAGCAGCGTCCGAGCGGGCACTCTGGATCATGATCTCGGCTTGCTCGTTGGCAGAGCTCAGGAGCTCGTCAGCGCGTGCCTGCGCCTGTGTGAGGAGGCGGTTGCTCTCCGCCTCGCTTGACTGCCTGATCTTGTTCGCGTCGAGGTCGGCCTGCGCCATGAGGCCCTGTGCGTGCTGCTCGGCGTACTGCAGACTACGCTCGACTCGCAGCCCGAGGCCCGAATAACCCGAGGCGCCGAGCTCAGCGACCTGGGCCTGGAGATCTGCGATGAGCTGTCGCTGTTCCTGCTCCGAATTCACCGACTGGCGGTGTGCGGCCTGGAGCGACTCGAGATGGGACTGCAGCGTTCCGATGTGTCCGCTGAGGGCGCTGACCCGTTCGTCAACCTCCTCGCGCTTGTATCCGCGGAACGCAGGACTAAACTGCTGTGCTGAGTCGGTCACGGACCCTCCGATAGAAATGATCAAGCGTGCGCCGAGAGTGAACAGCGCAGCCATGTTGTAGGCGGACTCTCTTATGATAGTCGTTCACAACTGGCAGCTTTATTAATCTGCTGCGCAGCGGTCACACCGGAAGCTCGGGTACCGTTATACGGTTGATACATGCTGCGCGCTCGCGCGGATACTGATCGGACCTCTGGAGGAACTCGGTGAGATACGTCCTAGCCATTATGGCGCTGGCCATTTCGGGGGTGTTGTTGCTGCTCGGAATAGGCCAGCGTACGTTCCTCGCTGGCCCTTCAGAGATCGTCTACCCGATCACAGCAGAGACGGACGCGCCATATGCCGTGCTCGACGTGTCTGAGCTGGCGAAGGTCGAAGGCCAAGCCAATGTGGTCATGCGCGGCGACGCTGCGTTCTCCGCGCTTGCCAACACCCGCGACGCCGAGGCATGGCTTGCGCCGTTCGACCACGTCGAGCTGACCATTGATCCAGCGACACAGTCAGTGGTCACCACGCCGGTGCCGGGCACGGCCCCGACCACGGACGCGCTGGCTGTGGACGACGAGGGCAACGCTGTGCCGCTCGATCCGCGCGGCAGCGACCTATGGCTTGATGAACGCTCCGGCGACGAGGGTGTTTCGCGAATGGCTGTCGAGGCTGTCGGCGAGCAGTCGATAATTATCGCCGGGTCGGGAGCTGAGCCGTTGCCGAAGGGCGCGGCCCTCGTCTGGGTCCAGGATCGTGCCACGCCGTGGGCCGGCCCGCTGCTCGCAGCCGGCGGACTCTTCGCGGTAGTCGGTGCGGTGCTCTACCTGATCGCCTTTGACCGGGACAAGCGCGCGCTTGGGCCGCGGCGTGGCCGCAGTGGCCCGCTGCTGGGTGTGCGCAACCTCTTCGGCGGTTCGCGGAAGTCGGCAAAGGGCGCTCCCGAACTTACTGGGGCTCCGAAGCGCGGCAGCGTGGAGAACACGCAATCACTCGAAGGCGGCGAACAGGCCGAAGCAGTGACCGCAGAGTCGTCTGAGGGCCAAGAACTTACGGACGGTTTGCCGGACGAGAGCGGCGAAGAAGTCATCACCGCCGAGGTGGTTTCGGACGACGAAGCGGCCGACGCTGCCGACCTTGAGACCGCGGATTCCGACGCCGATGAGGCTACCGAAGCGGAGATCGTGGAAGCTGAGGACGCCGACGTTGTTGAGTCTGAAGAAGACGAGACGCCGACGAAGAAGGGGGAGAACCATGCGGAATAGTAAGCGACGCTACGCTTCAACTCGGGTGCTCCTCGCGGGCCTCGGTCTGGCCGCGGCACTCGCAGTGTCGGGCTGCTCTGCCAATTACTGGCCTGATCTCAGCCCGGCACCAGAAGGAACCGCAACGCCGGAGGTCGTCGATCCGAACGGCCTCGCGCCGGTTCCCGTGTCGGAGGCGCAGACGCAGAAAATCCTGGATCGGATCGCGAGCGCAGCCGAAAAGGGCGATGAGACCCTGAACATCGATGACATCTCCGCACGCTTCAAGGGCGACGCGCTCGCGCAGCGCACCGCGAACTACAAGATCCGTGGCGATGTTGCGGACTATGGTTCTGTCCCGGCGAAGATCACGAATGAGATGCTTGGCTATCGGTTGGTGCAGAGCACCGAGGGGTGGCCGCGCACGCTGTTCGTCACGGTTGCTTCCGAAGCCGGTACCGACGCAGACGGCAACGCTACTGACGCGCCATCGCTCGCTCTCGTCATCACGCAGCGAGTTCCGCAGGCTGACTACCGGGTGTCTCGGGTTATCTCGTTGCGGGGTGGCATTGAGATGCCGAAGGCAGCCCCAGCTGAGGAAGGCACCGCGTTGCTTTCTGACGACATTGAGAGCCTTGTGCTCAAGCCAGCGGACGTCGGCGCTTCGTACGCTGCCATTCTGCAGGGCGGGGTTGACGTGCCTGAGGCCGCCCCGTTCGACCTGGCTGAGGATCCGCTCCTCGACCACTACGGCAAGGCGTGGGTCGACGATTCGAAGGCAAAATCCGAGGCCGACGACAAGACCCAGAAGTACTCCGTCGCCGTCGCCCAGGGCGAAGAGCCGATCGTGAGCTTCTCGACCGGTGCCGGCGGCGCACTCATCGCCACGACCGTGATTGAGTCGCAGGTCGTCGACTCTGACGGCGGTCGCTACAAGCCGCAGGCCGAGGGCGCCGTCGCCGCGCTCTCGGGGCTGTCAGGTCAGCAAGACAAGATCGTGCGACGTGTCGCACACCAGTTGCTCTTCTTTGTGCCAAGCAAAGAAGACGGATCACAGATTCAGCTCCTCGGTGTGACGAGTGAGCTGGTCGGAGCAGGGAAGTAACTCATGTCAACGGAAATGCCGCAGCGGATCCCCAGCGGGGGAGTCGACCTCAGCCACCTCGCGCAGCGCGCGAACGCACCACAGGCGCCCGGAGCGCCGGGTGCAGCGGCTCCCGGAGGACAGTCGGGGCCCGGGGCTCCACAAACGGTTGACGTGCCGTCGCTCGTCATGGATGTGTCTGACGCGACCTTCGAGCAGGTCGCGCAGCTCTCAGCTGTTGTCCCCGTTGTGTTTGATTTCTGGGCCGAGTGGTGTGAGCCCTGCAAGACCCTGAGCCCGATCATCGAGAAGGTTGCGCGCGAGCTTGAAGGGCGCGTACTGCTCGCCAAGGTTGATGTCGACGCGAACCCGGGCCTTGCACAGGCCTTCCAGGTGCAGTCAATTCCGACCGTTGTCGCCATGGTTGGTGGGCGACCCGTGCCGCTGTTCCAGGGCGCCGTCCCTGAGCAGGAGGTACGTGAGTTCTTCGTGCGCCTCGTGCAGCTTGCCGAGGAAAATGGTGTCACCGGGAGCGTGAACGCCCCTCCCGGAGGCGCCTCCGAGCCCGAGCTGCCTGCTGAGCCGCAGATCCCCGAAGCGCACCTTGCTGCGTTCGAGGCAGCGGAGAGCGGCGACTTCGACACAGCGGTGCGCGAGTGGGAAGCCGTGTTGCAGAAGTCACCGGCTGACGCAACGGCGAAGGCTGCGCTCGCGCAGGCGAAGCTGCTGCAGCGCCTCCAAGGCCACACACTTGAAGACATCCGCGCGACTGCGGCGGCTAACCCGACGGATCTCGACGCGCAGATGCGCGTCGCAGACCTCGACCTCTCTGGCGGTCACATTGAGGATTCGTTCCTGCGACTGCTCGATCTCTTCGCTGCAGGGGACGACGACGCACGTACGGCGATCCGCAACCGCCTGCTTGAACTCTTCGAAGTTGTGGGGCTCGCTGATCCGCGCGTGATCGCGGCCCGCGGCAAGCTCGCCAGCCTGCTCTACTAGCCAGGACTACCCAGGGAGCTCGGTGACCGTTCACGCCTACCTCGACCACGCCGCAACATCTCCGATGAGTGCGGGCGTGCTCGAGGTGTACACGCGTGCGCTTCGAGAGGTCGGAAATCCGGCGTCCACACACGGGCACGGGCAGCGAGCTCTCGAGGCGCTTGAAGCGGCGAGAGAACGGATCGCTGCCGGAGTGGGCTGCGACGCGGCCGAACTCGTGCTCACCGGAGGCGGCACGGAGTCGATCAACCTTGCGATCAAGGGCGCATACTGGGCTCGCCAGCGCGGTGCGGATCGGCCAGTCGTTCTCGTCGCCGACGGGGAGCATCACGCGACGATTGAGGCTGTCGAA
>JAGNOB010000192.1 GCA_017990305.1 Leucobacter sp. | reverse complement strand
TAGCGTTATGCATACTTTCGTTCGCACCCAGTCCGCCTCCGAGGTGAACTTTGGGATGACCGGCATGATGATGGCCGGTCGCGACGGTATGCGCTGCCGAATGTGCAACTAACTGCCACACACGTTTTACCGTTTCTGGCACCCAGCACGATTGGGCCCGCGCGATCCACTGATCGCCTCTCTCGCCCTGCCCCTGGGATTGCCGCAACCCATTCGCAGCAACGCTCCGCACGGAGCACCAAAGGACTTCATCATCATGGCTACCACCGCTACCCCTACCCAGCAGCGCTCGACCGACAGCGAAGTTCGCGGCTTCGCCCTCTACGTGGGCCTCTCAGAGGAAAAGCTGAACTCGACTGACCCAACTATCGGGGCCGTCGTCAACGAAATCAAGCGGCTCGTCGCGCAGCTCGCCCCGGGGGCAGAAACCTACGCCGCCGTGGCGCTCGCACCCGAGGGCACTGGCGGTCGCGACGTCGACGTCGTGCGGCTCGCACTTGGCGACCCCGCTGCTGCGCACGCCCACCGCAAACCCCAGACCACCAACCCTGACCGTGCTGCAAGCGGCGTCGTGCTGGATTTGTCGCGCAAGCGCGTGCTGTTGGACAACGTTCCAGCGAACCTCACGTTCCGTGAGTTCGAGCTCCTGCAGTTCCTGGTGCTCCGCGAAGGGCGCACGGTTGGTCGCGACGAGATCATCGAGACGCTGTGGGCTGACGCCGAGGGCGAAGAGATCCCGAGCGCGCGCACAATCGACGTCCACGTTCGCCGGCTCCGCGTCAAGCTCGCCCACTACCAGGACATTGTGCGCACCGTGCGCGGAATCGGATACCGCTTCGACCGCCACGCGGACGTCTCGATCCTTCCCGCGTCTACGCCAAGCCCAGACTTTATCTAGGACCCTCAAAGGACACGTTGTAGTCTCGGAGTATCGCACTGCCGATTCGTCAAGTGACGGGTGGCAGCTCAGCGTGCACGCAGCAACACAAAGGAGAAGGCTCCGATGACTACGCTTCCCCCAGAGGACAACGAGCAGCCCACAGGGGCGCCCGAGAGCCCTTCGACGCCAGAGCCACCGCAGGGCCCTCCGGAGTCCGCCGAGTTCCCGCCTGCTCCGCCAAGCTTCGCGCCGCCGGCGCCACCGTACGGCGCACCGCAGCAGCCCGGAGCTCCTGTGCCACCGCCGCCCTACGGCGCACCGCAGCCGCCGCAGTTTGGCGCTCCGCAGCCGCCGCCCGGATACGGGCAGCAGCCTGGCTACGGCGCTCCACAGCAGCCAGGCTACGGGCAGCAACCTGGCTACGGCGCCCCAGAGCAGCCAGGATACGGGCAGCCGCAGGGCTACTACCAGCCGCAGGGCCGCCCCGCCGACCCCATGCCAAACCTGACCGCGAGCTACTGGCTGTCGGTGTTCTTTATGTTCATCCCGGCACTCATCTTTTACCTCATCGAGAGCCCGCGCGCGACACCGCAGGTTCGGGCGCTGCACGCAGCAAACCTGAATTTCGCGCTGATGCGCACCGCACTTTTCGTGTTTGGGTGGATCCTCACGATCCTCCCGCTGATCGGTCCGATGCTCCTGGGGCTCGCGCACCTCGCGGGCTTCATTTTCCACATCATGGCGGCTGCGAAGGTGAACGAGACGTACCGTCGCGGCGGCGGCGACCCGTTTATCTTCAACCTACCGATGGTGAAGTAGCCGCCGTTCGGGCGCTACTTACGGCGCGGGTGGCCTCTGGCCGTCCGCGCCGTTTCGCTGTGCCGCACGCCTCGCACGCCACGCGTTCCACCGTTCCCAGAACCTGGCGAGCGCGCGCCGTAGCCAGCCGAGGATGCGGCGTGCCCAGTGATACTCGGAGCCGAGCACTGTGAGGCCAAGAAAGACGATCAGCCAGCCCGGCCCGGGGAGCGGGACCAGGATCAACCCAACGATCGCGATGAGCGTTCCTAAGACGGTGATGATCACCCGGTAGAGCAGGTCAAGCCACGGCCTCCTGCGGATCGCGGCACGCCAGCGGGCCATGAACCGTGCGATGGGTCGCCCCAGCCGCCTGGCCCGATCTGCGTCGTCTTCTGGTCTCGTCACGTTGAAAGCGTACAGCTGCAGCGCTGGAAGAATCCCCGCTTTTCAGGGCTCCATCAGGGTGACACCAGGGTCGGCTCAGGGTCGAGTGCCTCGGATCACCCTGTCGGCGCGACGAGCGCAAATGGGTAGCGCTGAGAGCGCACCACGGACACCGCACGGTCACCCACAGCGGCCGTTGCGGCTTCGATGCCGGGGAACCGATCACCCGTTTCCCTGTCGGGGTCAGCAGACACGACGACGCGTCCGTGCGCGTTCACGAGTGCCGCGCCCTCGACACCCCGAATGCTCGGCAACAAGCATTCCTCAATGCGCGAGATCAGCACGTCGGCGCAAGCCACTCCCCAGAACTCACCGTCGACGATGACCGGCATCGATGAGGTCAGGGTGATCTCGTTCGAGCAGAGGTAGTCGACGAACGGCCCTGCAACATGCTGCGCCCCGGTGTGCTTGGGTACGCGGAACCACTCGAGACGCTCGAGGTCGATCGCCGCCTGGCCTGGCCCAAAGGTTGACGATGCCAGGAGATGACGGTCTGAGCCTTGCCACCAGGCAAGCGGGTTTCCCTCACCCATCACAGCGTCACTTCCGCAGAACCCTGCGCCATACAGCGGTCGGTCCTCGGTGTCGAGCACCCGGAAGGCGCCGGCGCGCACAACCGAAGCGAGCGCGGCCCCACTGAGCGGAAGCTCGGCGGAGCGAAGCTCCTGCGCTAGCTCAGGGATCCAGGCATTGAGCGGCGCAAACACACCGTCGAAGAAGTCGTCGACGATCGCAATGCCGTCTGCCAATTGATTCGCGTCACTGCTCATCTCGATTCTCCCGTTCGCGTCGTCTGCGTCGCGCCTCAAGTGTGCCACGA
Organism: Leucobacter sp.; assembly: GCA_017990305.1. GTDB lineage: Bacteria > Actinomycetota > Actinomycetes > Actinomycetales > Microbacteriaceae > Leucobacter. Next base: position 1,908 of record JAGNOB010000192.1, on the reverse strand, counting down.
AGATCGGAATCTCGTGAACCCGCGAGCAGCTCTGCGCGGAAGGCGATGAGCCAGCGTACCGAACCCCGCACGCTTTCGCGCACCGCGGCGCGCGCCAGCTGCACGTCACCGGCCTGCGTCGCCTCGACCTGGGCGACGAGCGCGGCGTGCGTGTGCTCACGCGCTGCGTCATCGAAATCCTGTAGCGCGAGCAGCGGTGTGAATTCTGTTTGGAGCCTGACGTGCTCGTTCGTCAGCCTGACCGACTGGCTGAGCGCAGCAAGCTCCAGCTGCAGCTCGGTGACGCGGCGGCGCCACTGAAACGCCGGCGCCTGTCGAGATTCCGCCAGCACGTCAGCAACGATCTGCAGCTCTTCGCTCGTCGCGCGAAGGCAGGCGTACTCTGCGCACGCAGCGGATACGACCTCGTAGTGCACGCCAAGGTCGGCGAGCGCGACGCGGGACTCGTCGGCGAGGGCCCGTGCATTGAATTCCTCGACCGCGGCCTGACTCGGGCGCACGAAGCTGCCGCCGTTGCGGCCACGCTTGGTCTCGATGAGGTCGCGATGTCGCAGCTCGCTCAGTGCCTCACGAACCGTGACGACCGCAACGCCGAGCAGGCTCGACAGCTCGTTCTCGCTCGGCAACCGCTCACCCTCGGTGAACGCCCCAACCGAGATCGCTTGCACAAGCCGCGACACGACCATGTCGGCGCGCCCCTCCTCGCCGATCGGCGCGAAGGCCGCGGTGCGAAGCCGGCTCGGGGTCGCACCTGGCACTGCTGTGGTCAAGGGCGCGCCTCCGTTTCAGGGGCCGAGATTGAGCCCGCACCCCTAAGCGTAATCAAAACGTGACGACGAAGATGGGTTTGCGCTTAAAACATCTAATCCCCTATGTTAATGTTCTAACCGACCTGATCGACAACGACGTTGAGGAGCAGTGGCGACATGGCCCACACCCCAAGCACCGAGCACACGAGCGCAGTTTCCCTGCGCGGCGTAGAAAAAACCTTCGGCGAAGTCACCGCGGTGAAAGATCTCGACATTGAGATCCACGCCGGCGAGTTCTTCTCCATGCTCGGCCCCTCCGGCTCCGGCAAAACCACCGTGCTGCGCATGATCGCCGGTTTCGAGGAGCCCACCGCCGGCGAGATCCTGCTCCATGGCGCCGACGTCACCCGCTCGGCACCCTTCGACCGCGAGGTGAACACGGTCTTCCAGGACTACGCGCTCTTCCCGCACTACACAATCGCCGAAAACGTCGCCTACGGGCTGAAGGTTCGCGGACTCGCAAAGGCGGAGCGTGAGAAGCTCGTCAGCGAGGCTCTCGAGCAGGTACAGCTCGGCCACGTTGCCGGCCGCCTCCCCTCGCAGCTCTCCGGCGGCCAGCGCCAGCGCATCGCGCTCGCTCGCGCCCTAATCCTCCGCCCAAAGGTCCTGCTGCTCGATGAGCCCCTCGGCGCACTCGACAAGCAGCTGCGCGAGCACATGCAGGTCGAGCTCAAGCAAATCCAGCGCGACGTCGGCATCACCTTCATCTTTGTCACTCATGACCAGGAGGAGGCCCTCACGCTCTCCGACCGCGTTGCGGTCTTCAACAACGGCAAGATCGAGCAGGTTGGATCGCCCCGCGAGGTCTACGAGTTCCCCGAGACCGAATTTGTTGCAGGGTTTCTCGGCGTCACCAACCTGCTGCCCGCTGAGCTCTCCGCGAGACTCCTCGGCGTGTCGACAACGCACAGCCTCCGCCCCGAGCGCGTGCACATCGCCGACGCGACCGCCCCAGTCGAGCCCGGCGTCATCGCACTGCCCGCAACCGTCGCAGAAACCGTCTACGCCGGAGCGCACACGCGCTACCTGCTCGACACGGCGGACGGTACACGGATCATCTCGGAGAAGCAGAACTCGCACACCCCGCGCACCGAGGCGA
>JAGNOB010000191.1 GCA_017990305.1 Leucobacter sp. | reverse complement strand
GTTCTTTACCTGCTCGGGCGTACCGTCTGCAATCTCTTTGCCGTAGTTCAGCACGACAACGCGCTCTGAGATCTCCATGACGAGGCCCATGTCGTGTTCGATGAGCACGATGCTCACCCCGATGTCGCGGATCCTGCGGATGAGCCCCATCAGCTCGTTCTTCTCGTTGTGGTTCAGGCCTGCGCCTGGCTCGTCAAGCAGGAGCAGCTTTGGCTGGGTAGCGAGCGCTCTCGCGATCTCCACCCGGCGCTGCTCCCCGTATGGGAGCTGGGTGACGAGGAGCTCGTCGTCGGCCCGAAACCCAACAAAGTCGAGCCAGCCACGCGCATCCTCGGTGCACTGCGCCTCACTGCGTTTGTAGCGAGGCGTGTGCAGCATCGCGTCGAACACGTTTTGGCCGAGGTGTGAGTGCATCCCGGTCTTCACGTTCTCGAGCACGCTCATGTCCGAGAACAGACGCACGTTCTGGAAGGTACGGGCCATACCGCGCGTCGTAATGTAGGACGGTTTGCGTCTCGTCACGGGTTCGCCGTCAAAGATGACCGTGCCCTCGTTCGGCCGGTAGAAGCCGGAGATGCAGTTAAACGCGCTCGTCTTCCCCGCGCCGTTAGGCCCGATCACCGAGACGATCTCTCCCTCGTGCACCGAGAAGCTCAGACCGGCGACGGCTTTGATGCCGCCAAAGGAGACCGCGAGGTCTTGTACTTCGAGGAGCACCGGGCGTGAATCGCTCGGGGCTGTGCTCTGCCCGGCAACGGGTGCCGGCGTCTGGGTGGTTGTCATTGCTTCCCCTCCTGGTCCGGTCCGGCAGCAGTGTGCGAATCGGCGTCACCGTGCACGTCACCCGTGTAGTCGGCGTCGACGCCGACCACACCGACCGCGGCCGTCGGCGGGATCTCGGGGATCTCGCGCTTCTTCAGGAAAGGCAGCACCGCGTTTGCCGGCCAGATGCCCTGCGGCCTGAAGATCATCGCGACCACGAGGAGCACACCGAACAGCAGGAAGCGCCACTCGGAGAACTCGCGGAGGAACTCGGGAGCAAGCGATACGAACAGTGCGCCAATGATGACGCCCGGTGTGGATCCCATGCCTCCGAGCACGACTGCCATGAGCACGAGCGCCGAGTATAGGAACTCGAAGCTGTTCGGCGAGATCGCCGACAGGTGCCCCGCCATGAGGGTGCCGGCGAAGCCGCCCCATACCGCGCCGATGATGTATGCGGCGAGCTTTGTCGTGTAGCCGTTGATGCCCATGGCTTCACTGACGTCTTCGTCATCGCGCACGGACTTCCAAGCACGACCAAGCTTGCCCTTGCCGAGTCGCGCGACAGCGACGACCGCGAGGCCGATGCCCACGATGAGCACGAAGTAGTAGAACAGGATCTTCGGCCCGAAGTGGATGCCGCCGATGTCGAGCCCATCCGCAAACGACCACCCAAAGAACGACCAGGTGGGGATGCCGTGGATGCCGGAGGGACCGCCGGTGATATTCAGGTTGTTTGCGGTGATCCGGATGATCTCGCCGAAGCCGAGCGTCACAATCGCGAGATAGTCGGAGCGCAGCCGCAGGGTCGGCCCGCCGATGATGATGCCGGCGATGATGCAGGCAATCACCACAAACGGGATCGTCTCGAGCATTGAGAGCCCAAACTGGGTGGTCAAGATGCCACTCGTATATGCACCGACCGCCATAAAGGCGATGTAGCCAAGGTCGAGCAGGCCGGCGTACCCAACGACGACGTTGAGCCCCATCGCGAGCACGATATAGATCATCGCCGAGGTGAGGATCGAAATGAGGTAGGGCGTCGCCGTAATGAACGGCAGCACAAGCGCCGCGATGAACAACACCGCGCCGACGATCTTCATAAACCGCTCAGGGGCGAGCAGTCCGGTAATTGGCGCTGGCCGCTGGATGAACGGCTTGGGCGCTACGAGGCGCGGAACAGATGCCTTCGCCATGTGGATCACACCCTTTCAACCACGCGCTCACCGAGCAAGCCGGTGGGGCGGAACACGAGGAACAGAATGAGGAAGCCGAAGGCGAACACGTCGCGCCATTGGCCACCGAACCACGACGTGCCGAACGATTCGAGCAGGCCAAGCACGATCCCGCCGAGCATCGCACCGTAGAGGTTGCCGATGCCGCCGATGACGGCTGCGGTGAATGCCTTCAACCCGATCACGAACCCCATGAGGAAGTCGATCGTGCCGTAGTACGCGGCAGCCATCACGCCGGCTGCACCTGCGAGCGCCGAACCGATGAAGAACGTGCGTGAGATCACACGGTTCACGTTGACGCCCATGAGGAGGGCCGCCTTCTGGTCGAGCGCGATCGCGCGCATGGCGCGGCCCTCGCGCGAGTGCATGACGTAGCGCTGCAGGCCGAACATGAGAATCGCTGCGACGAGCATGAGGACAATCTGCGGCATGGTGACGCGAGCACCGAGGATCTCGAGCGGTTCGCCCTGGAGGCGGATCGGGAACACGAGCGGGCTCGCGCCGAAGATCTGGCGCACCGCGTACTCGAGCGTGAACGAGACGCCGACCGCGGTAATAAGCGCCGCAAGACGGGGACTGGTGCGGAGTGGGCGGTAGGCGATCCGCTCGATGGCAACGCCAATGCCGCCGGTGAGGAGCATCGTGATGAGTAGCACGAGAAGAAGGACGGGAATTGAGCCGAGGCCGAACAGCCCCGTGAAGCCGCCGAGGACGACGAATGCGAGGAACGAGCCGAGCATGTAGAGATCGCCGTGAGCAAAGTTCAGCAGCTTAATGATGCCGTAAACCATGCTGTAGCCGAGGGCGACGAGAGCGTAGAACGAGCCAACGAAGAGCCCGTTCCAAATGAGTTGGAACACAGGTGAACCTCTCTGCGACGTTGAGGAGGGGTTGGAGGGGAGGGTGATCGGCCGGGCTGGAAGCTCAGCCGATCACCGTTGGATCCCTAGGACAGGTCGTCGGAGAGGATGAACGCGCCCTTCTCGCCGGTGGGAGCGACGATGACGAATCCGCCGCCCTCGCGCGAGCCGTCGGCTGCGAACGTCAGGTCACCTGACAGGAGCGGGAAGCCCTTCATGCCCGCAAGTGCCTTGTTCACGGCTTCGGCGTCGGTGCCGCCCGCATCTTCCATGGCGGCTGCGATGACCTTGACTGCCTCGTAGGTCTGCATCGAGTAGGGGCCGGGGTCGGCCTTCGCGAGCTCGGTGTATGCCGCGACCCACGCGTCGCCGCCCTCAAGCATGTCTGGCGTGCGCGTGAAGGTGCCGAACACGTTGTCGATCGCTGGGCCCGCAATTGCCGCGAGCTGCGCGTCCACTGACCCGTCGCCAACGAGCACAACCCCGTCGTACCCTGAGGCGCGCAGCTGATCAATCAGCAGACCGCCCGCCTGGTAATAGCCGGTCCAGTAGATGAAGTCTGGGCTTGCCCCGATCACGCTGTTGATGTTCGCCGCGAAGTCTTTTTCGTCGGGGTTGACCGACTCGCGCTTCACGATGTTCAGGCTGCCGGCCTGCTCCTCGAACGAGTTCGCGAGGTCGACAGAGTAGTCGGTGTTGTCATCGATGAGGACGACATTCTTGGAGCCAAGCTTTTCGGCGTACGCGATGGCGGCAGCGGCCTGCTGAGTACCCGTGCCGTTGATGAGGAACGCACCCTGGTCGACGAGCTTCGTCGAGTTCGCCGCGGGGATGACCATCGGAACCCCTGCCCCCTCGAACACGGGGAGGGTGGGGAGTGTCGCGCCCGAGCAGTAGCCGCCGACGGAGCCGTGCACGCCAGCGCTGACGAGCTTGTTTGCGGCCGAGACCGCCTGGGTCGCATCGCAGCCGTCGTCTTCTGTGACGAGCTCGAGGTCGCGACCGTCGACGCCGCCGTCGGCGTTGATCTCGTCGATGGCGAGCTGCGCGCCGTACTTCATGTAGTCGCCAAAGGCGGCCTCAGAACCGGAGAACGGGGCAAGCATGCCGAGTTTGATCGGGCCATCGCTCGACCCACCGCCGTCACCACCAGCGAGCCCGCCAGAGCATCCGGTCAGCACGAGTGCCGCGGATGCGGCAATCGCGCCGAACGTCGCAAGTCTCCGCACGCGTGAGTTAGAACGTGAAATCATTGACGATTCCTTCCAATCATTCATCATTGAATATTGAGCGGGAGATGCGTGCTGCGCCACAAGGACCGTCGTTGGTCATGGTTCGCGACGCTCGCAGGCCCCGTCAGTGCAATGTTACTGATTTAGCGGAGGAGCGCAAACAATCTAGGTCACGATTCCGAAACGGTCTCGGATTCGCGGCGATATACGGCGGGTGAACCTAGTCTGAGATACGCAGCCGAGCCTCGAGCGTTCCGATCGTGAGACGCTCGATCACCTCGACCTGCTCGCCCGGCGCGAGTTCCACATGCTGGCCGGCAGCGTCATAGACGAAGACACCATTCGTTGACTGCAAATCTTCAACAGTCCAGACCTCACCGGTGCGACGCAACCGCGCGTGCGACTTCGACAGGGTGCGGGTCGCATCGTGAACCACGAGCACGTCAGATCCACCGACCGCAACAGGCTTGCGCCCAAGCACAATATCGTCCGAGGTGAGTTCGTGTGTCTGCCCATCGGGCAACTCAAGTACCCAATTCGTGCGGCGCGAAACAACGACAGTGCGATCGAAATCGTCGTCCACCGGCGAAGCCTCCGAGGCAGGCGTCGGGCGCGCGACAGGCGTTGAAACGACCTGCGGCGCGGGTCGAGCCGGAGCGATGAAATCGGCTTCCGGCGCGGGCCCTGCGTCAGGCACAACAATGGGCACGGGCACGACAACGGGCTCTACATGCGGTTCCTGCGCCGCTTCGACGGAGGCAGTGAGGGGATCAT
>JAGNOB010000190.1 GCA_017990305.1 Leucobacter sp. | reverse complement strand
CTTTGCTGACGATGGAGTTGGTCAGTGTGACGGGACTCGTCGAGGTCGGATCTGAAATGCCTATGCCGCCTCCGACGAAGGTCGCGTGGTCTACCTCAACACCTACGTCTCCCTCCACGATCACGTGCGGTTTCCCAGCAGGAAAGGGCGCTGTGAACGTACTGTCGACGATCCGTACGGCGGATGGGGCATCTCCCGGCGCTTCACCCGCCGTGAACCTCACGGAGTGCGCTGGGCCGTTCGTGCCTTTCTCTGCGTCGACGGTGCTTCCGAGCAGCTCAAACCGTCCGCGGTGGCCGTTGAGTTCGACCTGGACTTCTCCCGAAGCTGACCCATTGTTCACGATGGAGGTTTCCTCGAAAATGACATCACCGAGGAGGTCCGTGATGCGCACGGCGCCGGCCGTTGAGTTCGCGCTCGAGATGATCGGGGTGTTCCGCAGCAGCAGCGCGGGGGTGGTGCGCCCTGCGGGCTGGTTTGCCCCTCCCTCAATATGAATGGCAGCGGCCGGTAGGGTGCTTACAATTGCAGCCGCGACAAATTCAAACTTGCTGTCTTCGATGAGGATGCTCGCGTCCTGGGGCAGCTCCGAACTTCCGATTGAGATTCCAACCGGCGTGTTCTTGTAGAAGACAGTGTTCTTCACGTGCAGTGGTGCCGCAAGTCGGTCGATGCGGAGCAATGCTAAGTCGTAGAGAGTCGTCGCTTGCGTATCCGTGAAGCGACCATTGTTCACCGTGATTGCTCCACCGGCGTCTTCGAAGTGGAGAAAGCTCGCTGCTTCACTGCCGATGTCCACGTTGCTGATCGTGAGATTTTCAATCGTCGTGGGCTCCGAGGTTGGCCCGACGCGCACAAACGACCCGTAGGCGGCTTTGCCTTCGAACGCAATGTCTTGGAGGTTTACAGTCGCCCCGCCCGTAGCGTTGAGGACAGCGCCGCGGTAGTTGGGCATGTTCACGATGGCGGATCCTTCACCGCCGACGATCGTGACCGTCTCGGTGATGCTGAAGCTCTGGGTGACGGTAATCTTCTGGCCGTCTGCTATTCGTATCGTGTCAGCCCCCGGAGAGGCGTTCGCTGCCTCGATGGCCGCGCCAAGGGTGCCAGGGCCCTCATCGCCTGAGGCTGTTACGTCGAAAGTGACAGCCTGCGCCGTGGTGGCAGCAGCCGTGATCGAGCCCATCGCGATGAGGGCCGCGACAAGGCCGCCACCAAGAATCCGAGCTGACGTCTTTGGCATAGCAAACTCCAAGTGTTTCAATGGTTTGGCCAGAGTAACACGCAGTTTCCTATGCGCCTAGAAGCCATTTGCCCTCACCGAGTGCATCGGTGTCACAGAAGCATCACGTTTAAGATCACGAAACGACGATCAAGGTATGGTCTTGGACAGGGCTGCTGACAACGGCGTCGCCAGCCCTACCAATGCAGCGCGCTAGTCCTTCGGGTCCACCGGAGTCACGACAGGCATCTTTCCCGTGTGGTCAAGGACCGACTTGCCCGACTGCGGGTGAAACCGCGAAATACCGATGACGCCGACCATCGCCGTGGCCCCGGTGACAACAAACACGACCGATGCCCAGACGGGTGCGTGTGCAGCCTCCCCAAGTATCAGGATGCCGATGAACACGGCGACCATCGGGTCAATGACCGTGAGCCCCGCAACGACCAGGTCGGGAGGCCCAGACGAATACGCGTTCTGCACGAACAGCATTCCGAGCAACCCGCCAGCGGCCAACGCCGCAACACAGGTCCAGGTAAGCCACTCAAAGTCACCCTGCTGCAGTCGACTAATGACGACCTTCGCGAACGTCGCGACGAAGCCATAAAGCACACCCGCGCCGACGATGTAGATGAGCGCAATTCCGCGGTGCCGATAGAGCACAAAAAGGATGAGGGCGAGGATAAACACCACACCGAAGGTGATGAGGATCGCGAGGAGCTTCGAATCGGTGACGACTTGATCGCGAACGTTCGTCGCAGCAACAAATACGAAGACCGCGATGCTCCCCACAGCGAGCGCAATAGATGCCGTGACGCGTTTGCCGAGCCGCACACCGGAGATCCGCGAGTTCAGCACGGAGGTGATGATCAGCCCGACCACGCCGATCGGTTGCACAATGGTGATCGGCGAGAGCGCGAGCGACCCGAGCTGAAAGACGACCGCAAGGCCAAGCAGCACCGTTCCTACGACCCAGGAGGGTCGCCGCAGCAAGCTCAGCATGTGCCGTAGCGAGAGACCCGCATGCGCGCTCACGCCGACAATGCGTTCTACCTTGTTGAGGCCCCGTGACTGGTATTGGGCACCGAATGCGAGCAGCGCTGCACCGACGAGCGCAAGGGGGATCCCCCAGTACTGGCGCGGGTCGAGCGGGATACCCTCGGCCGCTACCTGCAAGAAGCCGCCGGCCCCGAATAATTCCATCACCATGCAAAGCTACCCGACTGTTCGCTGCTTTGCCGCGCCGCCGCGCCTGAATGACCGCCTGCGTCGAACTGAGTTGATTCGCTCACACGCGTGCCCGGGCTAGTCGTCGCCGCGCATCAAGTCGACGAGACGGTCCGCGGCCGACGCGACCTCGTCATTGACGATGATCTCGTCGAACTCGTCAGCTGCTGCAAGCTCAATCTTTGCTGTCTCGAGCCTGCGCGTACGCTCTTCCTCGTTCTCAGTTCCACGCCCGACGAGTCGCCGCACCAGCTCGTCCCAGCTCGGCGGCGCGAGAAATACGAGCCGAGCGTCAGGCATGCTCTGACGCACCTGGCGTGCGCCCTGCAGGTCAATCTCGAGGAGCACGAGCTCGCCGCGCGCACTCGCGTCAACGACTGGTCCCCGCGGCGTGCCGTAGCGGTACTTGTTGTGCACAGTCGCCCACTCGAGCAGCTCGTCGGCCGCAAGCATGCGGTCGAAGTCCTCGTCGGAAACGAAGTAGTAGTGCACGCCCTCGATCTCGCCCGGCCTGGCCTGGCGGGTCGTGGCTGAGACGGAGAGCCGAACCTCGGGATGGTGTTCGCGAACATAGGTTGCGACGGTCCCCTTGCCGACGGCGGTGGGGCCGGCAAGCACGGTGAGCGGTGGACGCTCGCCTCGCGGCAGCGCACCGGAGCGCTCACGAACAAACGTCTCGAGGCGCTCGCGCTGGAGGGTGCCGAGGCCGCCGAGGCGCTTGCGCTCGGAAATCTGCAGATCATCGCGGATCCGCTCGGCCTTCACCTGGCCGATCGACGGGAACGAGAGCAGGTAGTCGGTGATCCGCAGGGTCGCGGCAGCGTGGCCGGGCACCTTCGAGTACTCGAGCACCTTCAGCGGCGACATCTCACCGCCGCGAAGTTTTCGCTTCAGCTCAGCGCGCGCCTGGCGCGCAGCCACCGCAGCGCGGTTGGCTGCGACTCGGTCTACCTCCGGCATTCCTGCCTGCTGCTTCGTCATGATCTCCCGTACAGCGCCTCAGTGATGAGCCTGGCCCGTTCGCGAACGCGATCGGTGAGGCCTTCGGCCCCTCCCCTAAGGATACTGCGCGATTCATTGGCAAGCACTGCATGCCCGATTCCGCCGAAGATCTCGGCGACATTTTCGATCTGCGCCCCCTGGTGGCCGAAGCCCGGAGCGAGCACCGGAAGCGCTGGCTCGGCACGTTGCGCCGTGTCGATTCCGAAGTCGCCGAGGCGAAGCGTCGCACCAAGCACGACGCCAATAGAGCCGACCGTGTCTTCCGCATGCTCGCGCGCATTCCACGCGTTCGCGCTCGCCACCATCGAGGCCGCGAGCGTCTGCCCGTCGCCGCGCACAGCGGTCTGCACCTCGCGTGCCTCGGGGTTCGAGGTCGCGGCCAAGACGAACAGGCCCTTGCCGTGCTCGCGCACGAACGGGAACGCGCCCCCGAGCGTCTCGAATCCCATGTAGGGCGCGACGGTCATCGCGTCGACCTCGAGCGGGGACCCCGGTGAGAGCCAGGCCTCGGCGTAGGCGGCAAAGGTGGATCCAATATCCCCACGCTTCACGTCGCCAACGACGATGAGCCCAGCGTCGCGCGCGTCAGCGAGGACGCGCTCAAGCGCCACGAACCCAGCGGACCCGAAGCGCTCGAAGAACGAAATCTGCGGCTTCAGCGTTGCGGCGACGCCGGCGGAGGCCGCGACGACGTCACGGCCCATCCGCTCGGCACCGGCCGCGGAGTCATCGAGCCCCCACTCCGCGAGCAGGCCCGCGTGGGGATCGACACCCACGCACAGGTGCCGGCCCGCGGCGAACTCCGCCGCGAGCCTGGCACCAAACGATGGCACAGTCATTGTCTTCTCTAGACAGCGGCCGCGGCGAGGGCCGCCTGGCGGTCGGTCTCGTACTCCTGCAGCGACTTCACGTCGAAGCCCGTGCTCAGAGCCGACAATGCGCCGACAGCGGCAGACAGCTCGGAGACGGTCGTGAAGATCGGCTTGTCTGCTGCGACGGCTGCCGCGCGGATCTCGTAGCCGTCGGCACGGGCCGAGCTACCGGAGGGCGTGTTCACGACCATGTCGATCTCGCCGTTGTTGATGAGATCCACGATCGTCTCGCCCTCGGCCTGCAGCGAGTGCTTGCGGACCGTGGTCGAGGTGATGCCGTTGCGGGCAAGCACGACCTGGGTGCCCTGCGTCGCGAGCAGCGTGTAGCCGAGCTCCTGGAGCCGGAGCGCGGGCAGCACGATCGATCGCTTGTCGCGATCGGCAACCGAGAGGAACACGGTTCCCGAGGTCGGCAACGAGCTGCCTGCGGCTGCCTGGCTTTTTGCGAACGCGGTCGGGAAGTCCTTGTCCATGCCCATGACCTCACCGGTCGAGCGCATCTCGGGCCCGAGCAGCGAGTCGACGACGAGCCCCTCGTGGGTGCGGAAGCGCTTGAACGGCAGCAC
>JAGNOB010000005.1 GCA_017990305.1 Leucobacter sp. | reverse complement strand
CATTGGCTGGTCGCTCATGGGTGACGCCGTTTCGCATGCGGTGCTCCCTGGTGTCGTGCTTGCCTACATTGTCGGGGCGCCCTTCGCGCTCGGCGCGGTCGTGTTCGGCTTTCTTGCGGTTGCGCTCATTGGCGCGGTGCGAGACACGAGCCGCGTGAAGGAGGATGCGGCGATCGGGATCGTGTTCACCACGCTGTTCGCGCTCGGGCTCGTACTGATCTCGGTGACTCCGTCTCAGACTGACCTGAACCACATTATTTTTGGGAACCTCCTTGGGGTGTCGAAGGCCGACCTGCTGCAGATCGCCATCCTTGGGGCGGTGACGCTGGTTGTGCTCGTTGCGAAGCGCAGGGACTTTACGCTCTTTGCCTTTGACCCGACGCACGCGCACGCCATCGGGTTGAACCCGCGCATGCTCGGAGCGCTGTTGCTTGGGCTGCTCGCGCTGACGTCTGTGGTTGCGCTGCAGGCTGTTGGCGTGGTGCTTGTCGTCGCGATGCTCATCATCCCGGGGGCAACCGCCTACCTGCTCACGGACAGGTTCTCGCGGATGCTCGTCATCGCGCCAGCGATCTCTGCCGTATGTGCTGTCGCCGGTCTGTATTTGAGCTATTACCTTGACACTGCCTCTGGCGGCATGGTCGTGCTCGCGCAGGGCACCGCATTTGCGCTCACCTACCTCTTCAGCCCGCGTCACGGACTCATTGGCACGCGGCTGCTTGCGCGCAGGCGCCGCCGGCAGCTTGCGCACGCTCCGAGTGAGGTGGCCGTCGCGGGCTAGTCGTGCATGAGACTCGCAGCAATTACTATGCCCGATAGTTTACTATCGGGCATAGTAATCAGTCTGAGGAGAAGAATGACGCAAACAGCTGCCCAACGTTTCCGCTCGTGGCTCGTGCCGATTGGGATCATCGTCATCGCAGGCCTGCTCATCACAATCGTGGTGATGCAGGTGAAGGGAGGAGGAGGTGGTCAGGCAAACGCCGCTGCGCAGCAGCCGCAACAGCCCGACCTCACCTTCGTGGAAACCCGTGAAGCAGGGGACGTGCAGACAGCTGGCCCCGTCGACGCTCCCGTCGCGCTCGTCGTCTACTCGGACTACCAGTGCCCGTTCTGCGCGAAATGGTCGAACGATACGCTCCCCACGATGATGGAGTACGCCGACGCGGGCGATCTGCGCATCGAATGGCGCGACGTGAACCAGTACGGCGCAGATTCCGAGCGTGGCGCGCTCGCTGCCCACGCTGCAGGCAAGCAAGGTAAATTCTGGGAATTCCACGACGCGCTTTTCCCTGACGGTGAGCACCTTCCCCCCGAACAACTCACAGCGGACTCCCTCATTGCACTTGCGGGAAGCCTTGGGCTCGACAGTGATGAATTCGCGGCAGATCTCACATCGGCAGAGACCCTCGAACTCGTGCAGCAGTATGCCCGAAGTGGTCAAGAGCTCGGCGTTTCTGGCACCCCGACCTTCGTGCTCGGCGGCGAGCCCATCGTGGGTGCGCAGCCCGAGAGCGTATTCGTCGAGACCTTCGAACGCGCGCTTGCCGAGGCCCGCTAGCTGATGGAAATCGGATTTGTCACCGCGTTTCTCGGCGGCGTGCTTGCGCTCCTGAGCCCGTGCAGTGCGCTGCTGCTGCCCGCGTTCTTCGCTTCGACAGTCGGCGCGAAGCTCAGGCTGCTCGTGCACGGTGGAGTGTTCTATCTCGGACTCGTGCTCACGCTCGTGCCGTTCGGCCTTGGCATCGGTGCGCTCGGCACGCTCTTTATGGAGCAGCGGGGCTTGGTGATTGCGGTCACCTCGCTCGTGCTCGTCGTGCTCGGTGTGCTGCAGGTGCTCGGTTACGGCTTTGACGTCTCGCGAATGATCCCCGGCACCGCGGCGCTGCAGCAAAAGGCCTCGTCACGCAAGGGGCTCGTGCGCACGTTGCTCCTGGGGGCGGTGAGCGGTGTGGCAGGGTTCTGTGCTGGCCCGATCCTTGGCGCGGTGCTCACCCTCGCGATGGGGCAAGGCTCGAGTCTTATGGCCGGCGCACTCCTGGCCGTGTACGGAGCGGGTATGGTGGTGCCGCTCGTGATCATTGCTGCGCTCTGGGAGAAGCTCGGCACTCGGGGGCAGCGGATCCTTCGCGGCCGAGCCATCACGGTCTTCGGGAGGCAGCTCCACACCACCTCGCTTGTCACTGGCCTGCTGATTATCGGCGTCGGTCTGCTGTTCTGGTTCACCAATGGTCTTGTCGCGATGCCGTCGCTCGTACCAACCTCGGTGCAGGCGTGGGTGCAGGAGCAGGGTGCAGTGTTCTCGAGCCCCGTGTTCGATGTACTCGGCATCGTCGTGCTCGCGGGTGTCGCGCTGTGGATCTGGATCGCTGCGCGGCGCAAGGCCGCACAGCGACAGGAAGCTTAGGCCTGGGGCGTCTCCGCCTGGGCGTCGCCCTCCGCGGTGGCCTCCTTGGCGAGCTGAGAGCGCACCTCATCCATGTCGAGCCCGCGCACGGCCTCCACAAGCTGCTCAAGCGTTGGTGCTGGAAGTGCGCCTGCCTGCGAGAACACGTTGATGCCGTCGCGGAACGCCATGATTGTCGGGATCGAGGTGATGCCGAACATCCCGGCGAGCTCCTGCTCCGCCTCGGTGTCGATCTTTCCGAAGACGATGTCCTCGTGTGTCTCTGAAGACTTCTCGAAGACGGGGGCGAAGGAGCGGCACGGACCGCACCAGGCGGCCCAGAAGTCGAGCACCACGATACCGCCCGACGTGATCGTCTCTTCGAGGTTGTCCTTCGTGATCTCTACTGTGCTCATAGTGTGTGCGCGGCTGAGTCTCACCCGCGGCGTCCTCTCTTCTCGTCCATCGTACGGCTGGGATCAGCCGCTGTCTGCTATTCGGTGGTGCTCAAGGGGTCGGTTTCGCTGAGAGCGGCCTCGAGCTGGTCGATGAACACCTCCGAGGGCTTCAGCCCTGATACGAACACGTCATTGAAGTGGAAGGAGGGCGTGCTCACAACCCCGGCTCGCTGCGCTGCAGCCTCGTTCTCGGACACCGTCCGTTGAGCCTCGGGCGACGTCATATCTGCGAGGAACCTGGCGGTGTCGAGTTCGAGTTCGTCTGCGAGGGCAATGAGGGCGTCCTCGGAGAGGTCTGCAGCTGCAGCCCCGCGGTCGTGCTGTGCGAGCGCGTTGTGGAAGGGGAGTAGCGCGCCCTGGAGGGCAGCGGCGTACGCTGCCTGGGAACCGAGCCGTGATGCGTCGCCGGACAGGTTTGCGTTGCGCCAGACGATGCGGAGCTGCCCAGCGTCGACGTACGGTACCAGGTTGGGCAGGGTATCGCGGTCCCAGTGTGCGCAGAACGGGCACTGGTAATCGGAGTACACAACCAGTTCGACGGGCGCGCGCCGGTCGCCAACAGCGAACCTGTCGATGTCGGCCTGTCGCTCTGCGCGCCACACTTCCGCGTCCACGGGGCCTGGCGCAGCGTCCGCTTGCCAGCCGCGCTGCGCCAGGAAGGTGGCGCCGATAATGACGGCGATGACCGCAAAGATCGCGAGCGGCGCGGCGAGGCTCACGCGCGGTGGTCGCGGAGAGGATGAGAGCACTCGCGGGTCCTTTCGCTGGAGTTCGGTGGCGACTCACAGGGAGCATTTACTACCGTGAATAGTAAACTATCGAGCATAGTTAAGTCTGAGGAAAGGGGCTGCGATGATTCGGCCATGGAGCCTCGCGGCAGCGCGGCAGCGTCTTGTCTTCGCGGGGCGAGCGCTGCGGGGCTGGAGCTCGCGGCAGTACCTCATCGCCGCGCTCGTCGCTGCCGGGTTCGCACTACTCGTTGGTGTCGTCACCGTGCTCATCCCGAACCCGTGGTTCGCGCGCGATATCGACACCGTGTGGTGGAACTACCCTGTCTGGGCGCTCACCGCGATCGGCGTGGGTCTCCTCACCGCGACCTATGTGAAGTCCGGCGCGGCGCCGGTCGCAGGCCCTGAAGAGGAGCCCAGCGAGCGCCGCACCACCCGGATGGGCATCGCCGGCGGCGTGCTCACCTGGTTCGCTGTCGGCTGTCCTGTCTGCAACAAGATCGCGCTCATCGCGCTCGGCTACTCTGGTGCGATCACGTGGTTTGCCCCGCTGCAGCCTGTGCTCGCAATTGCCGCACTGATTCTCACAGGGCTCGCACTCGTGTGGCGATTGAGCGGTCAGGTGGCCTGCCCCGTGCCGACAAAGCGCCCGACCGCGAAGGCGGCAGAGATGGAGACGAACCGATGACAAGTGATCAGAGACACACGCACGGCGGCACGTCGGCTGGCGAGCCCGCCCGCCTTGGCGCGCTCGAAACCCAGGTAATGGATCTGCTCTGGGAAGGCGGCGGCTTCACCGTGCGAGACCTCATTGACAGGCTCCCCTCGAACCCCGCGTACACGACGATTGCGACGGTGCTCGGAAACCTCCGCAAGAAGCACCTCGTCTGTACCCGTAAGGACGGCCACACCACCCTCTACGCTGCATCCGTGACGCGAGAAGCGCACGCAACGAGCATCATGGAGCACGCGCTCGAGGCTTCGGGGGATCGCGAGGCGTCTATCCTGCACTTCGTGAACAGCATGCCTGAGGAAGATCTCCGGCTCCTCCGCCAACACCTGCTCGGCGGGAACGAACCGCAGTGACCACGACGCTGCTCACACTGCTGCTCAGCAGTGTGCTTGTCGCGGCCGCGTTCTGGGGGCCGTGGCTGCTGCGGCGAGCTGCGCCCACCCTCGCGATCATTCCCCGGATCGCAGCTGTTGCGCTGACGGTGACAGCGCTGCTCTGGATCGCCGCCCTCGTCGCGCTCGGCCCCGTTGTGGCCTGGATGAGCTCTGGGCCCGCCTGGCTTCCGCAGCAGGCCGCCGAGGTCTGTGGCAGATGTCTGAGCGCCGCGAGCCCGTTTGGCGAGAGCGCCCTGTCACTCGGGATTCCAGCGGTCGTGCCACTCGCGTTGCCCGTGGTCGGCGTTGTCGCGGTACTCGCTGGGCTTGCCCGAGAGTTCGTGCTCCTCCGCAAGTCCCAGGCCGCGTTCGGCTCGGAACTGCGTGCCGGGAGCGACCGGATCTCCGTGCTCGGCAGCCAAGCGCGCATCACGCCAGATATCGGGCTACAGGCATTCTCGTTGCCGCACGAGCACGGTGGCATCGTGCTCTCGCGCGGAACGCTCTCGACGCTGTCGCCCGGCGAGCTAGTGGCAGTGCTGGCGCACGAGCAGGCGCACCTCGACCAGCGACACCACCTCATCATGGCGATCCTGAATGGGACGACGCGGTATTTCCGCTGGATCCCGCTCGTGCGCGCGGTGCGTGAATCGGTGCCGCACTACCTTGAGATCGCAGCTGACCAGGCTGCAAAACAGGCAGCTGGCACGACCGCTCTAGCGGGCGCCCTCCTCAAGCTTGGCCAGCCCGAGGTACCGGCCTCAGCTGCTGGTGTCCCGGCGCACGCGATGCTGCATGCCGCGGGTTCAGAACGCATCCGCCACCTTGTTGGGGTGCCGAGACCGGCGGCGAGCGCGGCGCTGGCCGCGGCCGTTGGGGCGTACGCGTTTATGCTCGCTGCCGTCATCGCGGCCGTGAATCTGCCCTACGTCGTCGCCGTGGTAAGTGGCTGTTGACAGCGGAAAGCGGGGCGCACCAACGTGCGCCCCGCTACCGATTACTTGTTCAGCTGTGAACTCTGTGACTCAGTCTTGCTCCGCTTTGCCGCACGCTTTTCTTTCAGCGTCTGCGCCGCGGGTTTCTTCGTAGCCTTCTGGCCGCGATCTTTACTGGACATCTCATCTCCTTCCGGTTGAAGGGGTGCCCAAGCCTGACCCTAGCCCACCGAGGTGGAGACTAGCCCGTGCTGTGAAGAATGCCAGCTACGAGGGGTCACGCGTCGGGGCTGAGCTCGCCAGAAAGCCTGCCGTGGAACTGACGTGTCGCGTCGTTCATTCCGGTGATCTCAACGGTTTTTCCGAGTCGGGCGTACTTCGTGACGATCGCGTCGAGCGATGCAACTGAGGAGGCATCCCAAATGTGGGAGTGGGTCATATCGATCTCGATGCGCGCGGGATCGGCGCTGTACGCGAACATCGTCGTGAGGTCGTTGCTTGACGCAAAGAACAGTTCGCCGGTTACGGTGTAGCGGGCGATGGAGTGCTCGCCGTCGCCCGCAATACGTCGATCCACCGACACGAAGTGGGCGACGCGACGCACGAACATGACTGAGGCAACGACGACGCCGATGATCACGCCGACGGCGAGGTTCTGCGTTGCAAGAACTCCGGCGACGGTCGCGAGCATCACGAACGTTTCGCTCTTCGGCAGCCGCCTGAGGGTGGCAGGGGAGATCGAATGCCAGTCGAACGTCGCCACCGACACCATGATCATGACGGCGACGAGTGCGGCCATCGGGATGATTGCGACGAGGTCGCCGAGCACGAGGATCAGGAGCAGCAAGAATGCGCCCGCGAGGAACGTTGAGACGCGCGTGCGCGCCCCCGAAACCTTCACGTTGATCATTGTCTGGCCGACGACTGCGCAGCCGCCCATCCCGCCGAAGAAGCCGGAGAGGAGGTTGGCGACGCCCTGTGCCCAGCTCTCTCGTGTCTTGTTCGAGTGGGTGTCGGTGATTTCATCGACGAGCTTTGCTGTCATCAGCGACTCGAGGAGCCCGACGAGCGCCATGCCAAGGGCGAAGGGGCCAATGATCATGAGGGTTTCCGACGTCAGCGGTACGTTCGGTAGGAAGAATTCGGGCAGGCTGCTCGGTAGCTCGCCCTTGTCGCCGACCGTCGGCACGGTGATCGAGAACACCACAGCCGCAGCCGTGACCGCTATGACGGACACGAGGGGCGCTGGCACAGCCTTCGTGATCTTCGGCATGACCAGGATGACGAGAATTCCGGCAGCGACGAGGGGGTAGACGAGCCACGGTACCCCGATGAGTTCGGGAAGCTGGGCGCTGAAGACGAGAATCGCGAGCGCATTGACGAACCCGACCATCACGCTTCGCGGAATGAAACGCATGAGCTTCGCTACGCCGAGCACGGCAAGCAGAATCTGCAGAACGCCGGCGAGAAGCACCGTTGCGATGAAATAGTCCATGCCGTGTTCCCGCATCACCGGTGCGATCACCAAGGCCACCGCACCGGTCGCCGCGGTGATCATCGCGGGTCTGCCCCCGAGGAAGGCGATCGACACCGCCATGATGAATGAGGAGAACAACCCAACGTTGGGGTCGACGCCCGCGATGATCGAGAACGAGATTGCCTCGGGGATGAGGGCGAGAGCGACGACGAGGCCAGCGAGGGCCTCGCGGAGCAGCAGCCGTGGATCGCGCACGACGGCGAGCACTGAAGGCGCTTCGCGATAGCGCTTGACTCGGGGAGTGTGCTCCGCGGTGGGTGACATGCGGTTCCTTCGGATGAGGTTGGTGTGGTCTGACGTGACACCCGGCTCACACTATTGGACCTGGCGCGGCGTCAAAGAAGAGCAGGTCGCGCGGGCGCGGTGCTCGCTCGAACACTAACGCAACGCGGGGTAGGGCGCGACTTCGCGTGGCTGCGCTGCACTGGGCAGGTCGAGTGGCGTCGGGAAACGATCGGCGGATAGAGTAGGTCAGCTACCTAACGGTAGGTAGGCAAATCGGCCGATACGCACCCACGGAAAAGGACTCTCATGTCACACGATCAGCGCCTCCCGCGCGCAGGTCTTTGGTTCGCCATCTCGCTTGGACTCGTCACGATCCTTGGCCCGGCTGGCACCGATATGTACCTCGGGTCGCTGCCCGAGATGGTGTCGGAGCTCGGGGCCTCGACCGCCCAAGGGCAGCTCACCCTCACGGTCTACCTACTGGCGATGGGCGTCGGGCAGCTGTTCTTTGGGCCGATCATCGACTCGGTGGGGCGACGCTGGCCCCTGATGATTGCCCTTGCTGCGTTCCTCCTCGCGTCGGCATGGGGAGCGGTAAGCGCGACGATCACGATCCTCCTCGTCGCCCGCTTCCTCCAGGGACTGGCCGCGGCGATGACGCTCGTCGTCGCCATGAGCATGGTGCGCGACCGCGCGAGCGGTGCTCGCGCCGCGCAACTCTTCGCGCTGCTCATGACTATTGAGGGGCTTGCTCCTGTCCTGGCACCGACAGTCGGCGGATTCGTCGACGCGGCGTGGGGGTGGCGCGCCGTCCTCCTCGTGCTCGCCGGACTCGCGGCGGTCGCGCTCGTGAACACGAGCGTGAGCCTTCCCGAGAGCTTGCCGCGGTCGGCGCGGTCATCGCTTCGGCTTGGGAGCGTCATTCGGGCGTACGGCGTGATCATTCGGGACAGCCGCTTCCTCCTGCCGGCGCTCGGGCTCTCGGCAGTGTTTTTCTTCCTGTTCGTCTACATCGGAGGTGCGACCTTCATCTACCAGGGCGTCTACGGGCTCGATACCGACGCCTTCGGGCTGGTGTTCGGGGGCACGGGCATCGCAGTGCTGGTCGGCGCAGTATTCTCCGGCCGCACGGTGCAGCGATTCGGTGCCGCAAAGCTCGCGGTCACGGGGGCCGTACTGATCCTCATCGGCGCGGTGCTCGCGATCCTGCTCAGCCAGGTAGGCCTTGGCCTGTGGGGGATCGTCGCTGGCATGTTTGTTGCCCTGCTCGGCCTCGGCATCAGCGAGGCGACCCTGATGGCGCTTGCGATGTCGTCGCAAGAGGTGAACCTCGGCAGCACGGCGGCCCTGCTCGGGGCCTTCCAGCTGATTATCTCCTCGCTCGCTACCCCCTTGGCAGGGGCGCTGGTTCCCGGAGGCTCGCTCCTCTGGCTCGCCGGAATGGCCGTGACCGGCGTCGTCGCACTTGTTATCGTTGGTGTCAGCGCACGGCGAGCCCGGTCGTAGCCGAACTCGGCGCACATGAACAGTGAGGGAGTACACGGAAACTATGTCGCTGAGCCCCGCTGCGAGACGCGTCTGCGTTGCCGCCCTAGATCTGCTCGCCGATCGCGGGTATGACGGCTCTTCGCTTGGCGAGATCGCCCGCATGGCGGGGATGCGCAAGGCTTCCCTGTACTCCCACTTCGCCGGCAAGGACGACCTTGTCTCCGCTGCGCTCGAGATGTCCCTCAGCGCCGAGCGCGAGTTCGTCGCGACCTGCTTCGCTGACGATCGCGGCGATCTGCCGGGAGGGGTCTACCTCGAACGCGTCACCGAGCGGTACCGTGCGGCGGCGAGCCTGCGGTTCCTGCTGCGCACCGCGTATGCGCCTCCGCTCGCGATCCGAGAGTCAATCATCAACCACTACCGGGCGTTCCTCGCGGAAATCGACTCGCTCTTCCGGGCTCGGCTGCGGGGGACGCTCAGCGAGGCCGAGCAGGATCATCTCGCGCAGTCATACCTCGGCGTCGTCGATAGCATCCAGGTCGAACTGCTCTACGGCGAGGTGGACTCGGTGGAGAGGCGCCGAGCCGCCCTCTGGCGGTTGCTGACAGAGTCGGCAGCGAGCAGCGCCGAAGCCGCGAGCGGCGACCGAGCCTAGGCCGCGCGGTCCGGCTGAGCTGCGCCAGCGCAGTCATCGTCCTGCCCACCAGCGAGTGGCTCGGAGCTGTGAAGTCGAGTACATGCAGCTCCGGGTACAGGCCCCGGGGTACGCTGAGGCCAGCGATCGGCAACTGCCAGTGGCTTGACCAGAGCGGCTCATCTAGCAGCTCGGAACGGGAATAGGTGCCGCTCATGACGACGACCGCTCCTCAGACATTAGATGGCCTCGGGCCGCTGCGTTACACGCGGGCACGCGCCGAAGACTTTCCCCCCGTGGCGAAGGCATACTCCAGCATCTCGCAGGTCGCGCGTGAATCCGGGCTGTACGCTCGCGCCCCCTGGTTCTACGCGCTCGTCGGCGTCGGCATCGCGCTCGGTCTCGCGGCGACGATTACGGGCTCAATCCTGCTCGGCGACAGCTGGTTCCAGCTGCTGATGGCTGCAGCCTTCGCGCTGCTGTTCACTCAGATCGCGTTCCTGACTCACGAGGCTGCTCACCGCCAGATCCTGTCGACAGGACCAGCGAATGACAGGCTGGCCCGGGTGCTCGCGGCGAGTATCGGCATGAGTTATTCCTGGTGGGATTCGAAGCACACCCGCCACCACTCGAACCCCAACCGCGTCGGCAAGGACCCCGACATTGAGATCGACACGATCTCTTTCATCGAGGAAGACGCTGTTAAAGCGCGTGGCATTGTTCGCTTCATCACGCAGCGTCAGGGCTGGCTGTTTTTCCCGCTGCTCACGCTCGAAGGCCTGAACCTGCACAGGCACAGTCTGGTTCACCTCTTCCGACGTGAGCCGATCAAGGGCCGTTGGATCGAACTGTCGATTATCGCTGCGCGCTTTGTCGTGATCCTCGTACCAGTATTCATGTTCCTGCCGCTGGGGTTGGCGTTCGCGTTCATGGGCGTGCAGTTCGCCGTGTTCGGCGTCTACATGGGCGCATCATTCGCGCCGAACCACAAGGGCATGCCCGTTATCGCCCATGACGCCAAGCTTGACTTCTTCTCCAAGCAGGTCCGCACCTCGCGCAACATCAAGGGCGGTTGGTGGGCAACCACACTCATGGGCGGCCTGAACTACCAGGTCGAGCACCACCTCTTCCCGAACATGGCCCGACCCAACCTCTCGAAGGTGCGCGTGCTCGTGCGCGAACACTGCAAGACCCTTGGCGTGCCGTACACGGAAACCTCGCTGCTCCGCTCATACGCGATCGTGATCGAGTACCTCAACAGGGTGGGCCTCGCAGCCCGTGACCCCTTCGAATGCCCGATCACCGCGGAGTACCGCCGAGCGTAACCCGGTTTCCCAGCGACGACTACACTCAAGAACTATGCAGTCATCGCGCGGGGCGGCCATTGTTGGTTCCGGACCAAACGGGCTTGCCGCTGCCGCTACGCTCGCTCGCGCGGGCGTAGCGGTTACGGTTTTTGAGGCCAATGACACTGTCGGCGGGGGCGCACGCACGGAAGCACACGTCGTGCCGGGAGTGCTGCACGACGTGTGCTCTGCGATTCACCCGATGGCCCTCGCAACAGATTTCTTCCGTGAGTTTCAGCTCGATCGGCGGATCGAGTTCGTCGTCCCAGAAGCGTCGTACGCGCACCCGCTAGATGGTGCAGCTGGAGACCGCGCTGCGATTGCCTACCGCGACCTCGAACGCACTGTCGCGGAGCTCGGCCGTGATGGCGAATCTTACGCCCGTCTGTACCGGCCGGTGCTTCGCCGACTCGAAGGAGCGATCGATCTCGCACTCGGCGGCGCGCTGCTCCGGTGGCCGAAGGATATCCTGGCGGCTGCCGCATTTGGGGTGCGTACGCTCGAACAAGGCTCACCACTCTGGAACGTTCGGTTTCGTGAGGCAGCAGCGCCCGCACTGATCGCAGGCGTCGCCGCGCACAACATTGGTCCGATGCCGGGGCTCGCCAACGCCGGCGTGGCCTTCGTGCTGGGTGCGCTGGGGCACGCGAGCGGATGGCCAGTCCCCGTCGGCGGCTCACAGGCCATTACGGACGCCCTCGTCGCAGACGTGCTCGCGCACGGCGGTCGGTTCGAAACGAGCCACGAAATCACAGACATCGGCGAGCTCGACGGCTTTGACGTGAAGCTGTTCGATACGTCGGCGCGCGCGCTCGCCAGGATCGCCGGAGAGCGCCTGCCGTCTCGCTACGCGGCACGGCTGGAAAGGTTTCGCTACGGCAATGCCGCGACCAAGGTCGACTTCGTGCTTGACGGCCCAATCCCGTGGCGGGACCCCCGGGTTGCGCAAGCACCGACCGTGCATCTCGGAGGGACGCGTGCAGAGATAGCCGAGGCCGAGCGGGCTGTTGCCCGCGGCCAGCACGCAGAGCGGCCCTACGTGCTGCTTGCGCAGACAGCTGCCTTCGACGTCGTGCGCAATGCCCCCGATGTCCATGCCGTCTCGAGCTACACGCACGTTCCCCGTGGATCAGTGCGTGATGCCACTGAGGCCGTGTTTGCGCAGATCGAGCGGTTTGCCCCGGGGTTCCGTGATCGGGTCACGGAGCACAAGGTCACTACGGCGGCTGAGCTTGGTGTCGAGAACCACAATTACATCGGTGGCGACTTTAGCTCCGGGGAGGTTTCACTGCGGCAGTTGCTTGCTCGGCCCACGGTCGCCGCGGACCCCTGGCGAACTCCGTCGCCGGGGATCTATCTCTGCTCTTCGTCGGCTGCCCCAGGCCCCGGCGTTCACGGGCTTGTCGGATGGTACGCAGCGCGTTCGGTTCTCAGAAACGAGTACGGCATCGTGGCGCCTGATATGAGCGTGCGCTGAGCGCAGCGTGTCTTCCCTGCGAGGGCGTCTGCGAGCCCATGAGGTGAGACGGCCTGATGTGTGGGGAGTCGCAATATTTGGGGGAAGCGAATGGGGGGAAGCCCGCTCCCCACACATCAAACCTTGTTCATACGCGATACCGAATTTGGGGGAAGGTATCTGTAATTGCGATGAACAGCCCTGCGTCATTGACCGGGCTACGTATGACTCTACGGCGGATGAGGCAGGGGAGGGGGGAAACATACCCTGTTTGCGTGGAATTCTTACGAGTTTGCGTAGTGATCTTGGCGGATAGCGCGGCGGCGACTGAGTACTAGGTAGTCGCCCCTGCGATGCAGTGAGTAGTTTCGACAGCGCGCCCGATGTGTGTGCTGTGCGTTTGTGGCTCAGCAGCGTGACGAGGCTCCCTCAGTTCTGTGCCCGAAACTGCTGGGCCCCGCCACCTGCTTTTGCAGAGGCCGCGAGAGCAGCACTGAGGTCGGCCCGCGAGGTGAGGCCAAGTTTTTTCATCGAGCGCGCTATGTGGTTCTCAACGGTTCGAATGCTGAGCGTAAGGCGGTTCGCAATCTCCCGATTACTCAGTGTTGCGGTGAGTGGCGCAATTTCGCGCTCCCGCGGGGTCAGATTGTCGACGGGTAGCGGGGTCTCCCGAAAAGTCACCCGGCTGAGCGGCTCGCGGGAGATGTGCAGCGTGTCACGCGCCTCAGCCAAAGCCTGCGCGAACTCCGGGGAGATCTCTGTTCCACGTGCCCGGTGCGCGAATCCGATGTCGTCGAGAAAATCTGCCGCGGCAACGAGTTCGGGAAGGGTTCGGAAGCGCGAGACGTAGATCGAAATGCTCGGATCTTGCCGGATCGCTGATCGCGCGAACTCGAGAAGTGGCGTAATCCATGACTGAGACGGCACCCGGCTGAGCCGTTCGATGATCTCGAGCGCTTCCTCGCCGGGATCGAGCTGGAAAGCGAAGCGCGCGGACGTCCACGAGGCGTCAAAGAATGACTGCTCGTAGCACGTGTTCGCCTCGGCTAGGAAAGCGGCGCCTGCGGCGGCTCGGTCGCCGCTGAGGAGCACGCCGAGTGCGTCACCGAATTCCGGCCGCATACCCGGCATCGGGCCCCGAACGGTAGCGTAATCCTGACTCTCGCGGAGTAGCGACTCCGCGATATCTGCGCGACCTTCTCGGAAATGCAAGAACGCCGACCAGCGGAGCATAGCTGCGTAGAGCACCGCGTAGCGAAGATCGAAGTCCCCGATTGAGAGCGCCTGGCTGAGTGTGCGGCGGGCCTCAGTGACCCTGCCCAACCCCAGGAGCAGCTGTGAGCGCACGTAGGAGTTCACGAGGAAGGGTACCGGGTCCTCCCCAGGACCCAATTGGAGCGGGTCAGACAGAAGATCTTCAAGCTCGTCATTGCTCACTGCCTGCCTAATAAACAGCACAAGGCGATTCTGCTCGACGATAACGTGCTGAAACGGCGGCGCATCAAGCGGCGGGCTCGGAACGACCTGCTCGAGCGTTTCGCCAGACATCACCCTGATGTATTCAGCAATCGTCTTGCAGAAGCCGACCGGATCATCGCCGGGATCCTCCAGCCATTTTTCGACGCTCGCGACCCTGCCCTCATCACAAAACCTCAGATAGATTTCGTACGCGTCGAGAGCGACGGCGTAGGCAGGGTGATGGCGCCGCAACGTCAGCGAGTGAAGCGTTTGCGGCGCGGAGGCTTCCCGTTGGAGGATGTGCTCGTGGAGCGCGAGCTGGAGCAGCTCGGGGCCGCTGGCGTCGTCAGAGGGCGTGCGTTCGAGCACACCCACGGCGGTCGATACATACCTTCCTGACTGCAGGAGTGCCTCGAGATAGATGAGCGCCCGTGGCGTGTCATGGTGACGACGCCACTCTCGCGACGCGATAGCGAGTTGCTGCTCATTCTCTTCCCGAAGAAATCGGGAGAGGCCGGCGTTGTGGGTCTCCGCTGTGTCCGAGTGCCGCACGTGTGCGTCGAGCTTGAGCTCCTGACGGGCGACCCGGGCCGCCCCGTCGCCGCGGCTCGCAATCAAGCCATCCAACAGGTTCGTTGCCGCCATGCTCAGGAGATCGAACGGGCGCTGCCGGAAATAGTCTGCGATCAATGCGGGGCGCGGAGACACCCTCGACACTCCCTGCGGGTCTTTGAACGCAGTGATGAGGCCGCTTCGAGTCAGGCTCTCGGCGGAGCTGGGATCGAAGTCGTGGAGATCTTCCGCGGTGAGGCTCCCCACGAACGCGAGCGCGTGCAACAGTCGCAGCGCCGTATTTTCGATCGGGGCAAGGAGGCGCTCGATGCTTTCCTCGAGGTGGGGGTTCCACAGGTTTCCCTCGGAGAGCGTCCAGCGGCTTCCGTCCCGTCGAATCTTGCCGGTCGCCTGTGCAGTGCGCAATATCTCAGAGGCTACGCCAGTGATGCCTGACGACATGGAGAACACCTCAGACGTGATCGCAGGGCTCACTGGGGCCTCAAGAAGCGACTCGGCGAGCACCCCTACCTGTTCGAACGTGAGTGCATTGAGATCGACCCGTGCGTTTGCTCGCAGTATTCGAGAGACCACTCGCTGTTCGGTACTGAGCTGTGTGAACGGAACGCTGACGAACACCGCAGCGAGCTTCGTTCGGTCGAACAGCGGAGCGAGTACTTGCGCTGAGGGAATGTCGAGGAGCTCGGAGTCGTCGATTAAGAGCACGGTATTGGGGGTGCGACTGAGCTCGACCGCAAGAATGTCCCTCACTTCGTCTTGAGAAGCCTGAGGCGGGAGCCGATCGGAAGCCAGCAGTGCCTGGCGGATCGCAGAGAATCGCACCTCGGTTGCCGAAGGGTCGCCAGCAATGCGGACAACGGAGAAACCGAGCGTGACCAGCTTCGCTTCGAGTTCGTTGAGCAAGCTCGTCGCACCGTATTCGCGGCCAGCAACGAGGCGCACTGTGTCCCTGCGCTGGAGATGCTCGACGAGCTTGTCCAACTCTTTTGCGCGCATGCCATCACCCATTTCCGGACCAGTCGGTTGTCTCCCGTGAAATGGTGAGGTGAGTCCCCGGGTACTCAGTCCTAGTCGGATCCTATACTCATGCGTTCCAAAATGCCACACTCGTGGACGCACTCTGGGAGTCAGGGAGCACTCAGGTCTGGACATGAGTAGCACGAGCGGATAGGTGTCACCGCGTGAGCTCCGCGTAGGGGACAGCAGCCTAAGACCCCATGCCCATCACGCTTTGATTGCGCGTTCGGAGGTGTGCATGTCGAGCAGGAAGTCGACGGCACCATCGCCGAAGAGTAGCCGAGCCGCAGCGTGTGCGGCATCAGTGACCGCCATAGCGACGTCATCGGCGTACACAGCTGGAGTGTGCACGATGATTTCATCGTGCAGAAAGAACGCGAGATGGGGTACCGCAGCAAATACCGGGCCAGATTGGTGTGCGGCATTCGCAGAGTCGACAGGGTCGAAGCCCGTGAGCCGTCTGCGGATCTCCGCGAGCCAGGCCAGCGCCCACTCAGCGGCGGTGCCCTGCACGATGAAGTTGCGCGTGAATCTCCCGCGATCTCTGGCAGCGCGGCGCGCGCGCTCCTCGTCACGCGGTGTTGCGCTCGGGAGGGTCGCTGCTGCCTGCAAAGCTTGCCACTCAGGCTCTGCGTCGGGTGAGGACCTGCCGAGCCACGTCGTGACAGTCCCGCCGCGCTCACCCGTGTCAGCGGCGTGATCGACGAGCCGCATCGCCTCAGGGAAGGCGCGTCGCAATCGGGGCACCAAACGGCCGCTCTCGCCGGAGGTGGCACCGTACATCGCACCGAGCATCGCGAGTTTCGCTTCTGTTCGGCTCTCGATCGAACCACTCTCGACGATGCCTGAGTAGAGATCCTTACCGCGGCCGGCCGCAGCCATTGCTCGGTCTCCAGACATCGCGGCAAGTACGCGAGGCTCAAGCTGTGAGACGTCGGCGGTCACGAGCTTCCAGCCCGGGTCTGCGCGGAGGGCTGGACGCAGCGAGCGAGGGAGCTGGAGTGCGCCCCCGCCGCTCGAGGCCCACCGTCCCGTCACAACGCCACCGGGAACGTACACCGGGCGGTAGCGGCCATCTCGCACCCACTCGTCAATCCAACTCCAGCCGTTGGCGGAGAGCAGCCGCGCGAGTTTCTTGTAGGTCAGAAGCGGGGCAATTGCGGGATGATCGTGGTCGGCGAGCTCCCACTGCGAGGTTGAGGACACCTCGACTCCGGCGGCACGGAGCGCGCGCAAGAGTTTCGGTGGCGAATCGATCGCCGCACTTCTGTCGCCGAGGGCCTCGCGTACCTGCTCGCCCGCTTCCGCGAGCTTGACCGGTTTCTCGAATAGTGTCGCGGGGCGGGGG
>JAGNOB010000189.1 GCA_017990305.1 Leucobacter sp. | reverse complement strand
GCTTAGTAGCACCTGACCCTTGGATAGCGCCGGACGTTGTGCGCCCGGGCTTCCGGACCCCTAGGCCCCATCGGAATCAGGGGAGCTGCCATGGCGGCCCTTGGGTGTGTCGGGAGTGGGGGGATCCTCTGTGGCTTCGTCGTCCGCGTTGGGTGTAGCACCCCCGGTCTCCGGCTGTTTCTCACCAACGACCAGTGACGCGTCGCCCGAGGCGATGTTTTCTGGCCGATCGGGTCCCTTCGGCTGGATTCTGCCCGGCTCCAGGGTGCGCTGAACATCCTCTGCAGTGACGCGTTCGATGGGCCCAGTGGTCGCGTCCACGTACCAATCGGTGAGTGCGGGGTCAGTGCTGTCGAAGCCGGCTCCGGCGCCCTCGTCGGCTGGGACCTCATTCGTGCCGAAGACAAAGTCGTCGCCGTACTCATCGATTCCGCGCCGCACGCCCTGTGCGATGGCTGCGCGGGCGTACTGGCGCCTGATGATGTACGGATCGGTGCGCAGGTCCTTCGCCCAGGTGAACATGATGCCCATCACGACAAATGCGAACGGTAGTGCTGAAACGACCATCAACGATTGCAGGCCGGACAGCGCGTTTCGACCGCCCGCGAGAAGGAGTGAGATCGCGATGAGGCTGAGCAGCAGGCCCCAGAGGATCGTCACCCACTTTGATGGCTCGGGTCTGCCGGCCTGTGACATGGACGCCATCACGATGGAGGCGGAGTCTGCTGCTGTTACGAAGAAGACAACGACGGCGACCATTGCGATGACAGACGTGATCATGGCGAAGGGGAGACGTTCGAGAATGCGGAACAATACCTCTTCCCCCGACCCGCCGGTCTGGAGATCCGCCCCACCAAGCGTCATCCAGATTGCGGTGCCGCCGTAGACGACAAACCACGCGATGACGATGGCTGAGGGCACGAGTACCACGGTAGTGACGAACTCGCGCAGCGTGCGTCCGCGGGAGATCTTTGCGATGAACATGCCAACGAATGGCGTCCACGACACCCACCAGGCCCAGTAGTAAGTCGTCCAGGTTGCGAGGAACTCGGCGGTTTCGGGCCCCTGGTTCGGGTTGCGAGAGAGCATTGTGGGGAGTTGTCCGAGGAACTCAACGAGCGAGGCCGGCAGATAGTTGAGCATAAACACTGTCGGGCCAGCGATGAGTACGAACAGCCCAAGCGCACCTGTGAGGATCATGTTCAGGTTCGAGAGCCGGCGAATGCCGCGTTTCACACCGGAAACTGCGGATGCGATGAAGAGTGATGTGAGGATCGCGATTGCGCCGACGAGGAACGCGTTGCCCATAGGGCCGAGCCCGGTCACCATCCTGAAGCCGCTCTCGATCTGGAGAGCGCCGATTCCAAGTGAGACAGCTGTGCCGAACAGCGTCACAATGATTGCGAAGACATCGATGAGTCGGCCAAGCACGCGATGGCTGCTGCCTGGGAACACCGGTTCAAAAAGTGCGGAGATGAGCGGTGCGCGGCCGCGCCGATACGCGCTGTAGGCGATTGCGCCGCCGACGAGCGCGTAGAAGGCCCACGCAATCGGCCCCCAGTGCAGCACCGTCTGCGCGAGGGCGGGCAGTGCTGCCTCCGCTGTTCCAGCAGTGACGTCGAGCCCGGGCGGGGGGTCAAGGAAGTATGTGAGCGGCTCAAGCGGGCCGTAGAAGAGGAGCCCGATACCAAGACCGGCGGCGAACAGCATCGACACCCACGAGGCCGTTGAGAACTCGGGTTTTTCGTCGTCGGCGCCGAGCCGGATTCCGCCTGTGCGACCATAGCCGACCACAAGCATGAACAGGGCCACGGCGATCGCAAGCGCACCAAACATCCAGCTGAAGTGCTCGGTAACCCATGCGAGAGACGCCGCGCCGACAGCCGCCAGGTTGTCTGGCGCGATAAACGCCCAGGCGATGACGCCGACGGTGAGCGTGAAGGTGATGCTGAGCACCATCCAGTTGGTGGGGAAGCGCAGGCCGGTTTGCTCGACGCCGATGCCAGGAAGGAGACCTGGGTGTGGAAC
Source organism: Leucobacter sp. (assembly GCA_017990305.1). Lineage (GTDB taxonomy): Bacteria > Actinomycetota > Actinomycetes > Actinomycetales > Microbacteriaceae > Leucobacter. The sequence continues at coordinate 2,905 of JAGNOB010000189.1, read as the reverse complement.
CGGAGGCGGTGCTGGCTCCGTGATTTTTCGCGTCCGAGGGAACTGATGTTCAGAATCTGGCATGGTGCCCTGCGTCTCCTTTGCTCCGCCAATGTGACGGCCTTGGGGTTACAGGTCCAAGCTACTGTCAGGTGTGGCTCCTGAATAGCCCAAATAGGTTAGGCGACAGTGGTTGCGTAGCGTTAATCTTGCTGTGAGCTGGGTTTTCTCCCGTTATGCGATCGTGACGTGCGACCGGCGCGCCGTGGGGAGAAAGCGGCAGGGGGCCACTGTGGGTGTGCGTCGAGGTCGACGATCGAGTCTCTGTGCGCCTCGCCGGGGGGAGTCCGGTGCCATCGCGATGCCGGTGAGGCGTGGGGAGGCGCGGTGGGGTGAGTGGCGAGAGGTTCTATCTTGCCCAGCGGGCTCGCACCTCATTGAGCTGACATAATATAGATTATCACCGAGCGTGCAGTGTTACGCGGGCCAGCCCGGTTTCGGCCCGCTGGCGTCTCCGCGGCGAATTTCCGCTGTCCAGGACTGCACTGGCTTGCCCTCGCGGTCTGGAATGATCCCTGGCTGTTCTCCGGTGAAGGTGAAGCCGGCCCGCTGTGCCGTGCGCAGCGACGCAATGTTGCCCACGTGCGCCTCCCACCTCACGGCAGGCAGGTCGGTGCGGCTAAAGGCAGCGGTGACGACGGCCTCGGTGGCAGCTGACATAATCTGCTTGCCGCGGTGTGGCGAACCCAACCAGAAACCCAGCATTCCGCTCGGCAGTCGCAGCCCGATGACGCCAAGGAGATCTCCGCCGGGAGTTGCACGGATGGCCCAGGTCCACTCGCTGCCGTTGTGCCACGCCGAGGGAACGTACTCCCCCGAGAAGGACTCGGCGTCGGCTGTCGTGTACGGCCACGGTGTCGACATGAAGCGCTCAAACACTGGCTCGCTACAGTACCGAGCGATGAGCGGGGCATCAGCCAACGTGACCTCATCGAGTACCAACTCGTCTGTCTGCAGAGTAAAGGGTTCCATCTCCCTAAACTACCGGCTGCGATGGGCAACGGGGTCAGCACTCCCCCGTATGTTTTGCTTGGCTGCGGGCCTCTGCGTTCAGAGAACGTGTGGCAGGGCCGTCGACGGGGCCTTAGCCCGCTTTGGGCGAGTATGTCAGCACTGCGAGTCGCAGGAGCGAGTGAGCCGCGAGCAGCGACAGTCCGATGCTGCCGGCCTGGCCAGCACTGAGCATGCGATCGGCGTTGTCGCTCTGCCAGGCAATGAGCGTGAGAATGAGGGCCCCACCAGCCGCGAGCCAGCCGGCCACTACGAGCCCGACCGACACCGTGCGTAAGAGCCAGGCCCGAGGTGGTCTGTCGAGTCTCGTGAACATCGTGATGAAGGCGAAACCAGCAACGGCGAGCGCAAGTGCCCCCAGGACATCGCTTGGGCGATGCCAGCCATAGCCGAGGAGTTGCCAGCTTACGACACCAAGGAGCACTGCACCGCCGGCCGTGATGACCGCTCGGATCCTGCTGGGCATCGCAAAAACTGCGGCTCCAACAACAGTCGCAAAGACAGTCATATGCCCGCTCGGGAATGAGTTCTCTGCGGCGAGTGTCAAGAGTTCTGGCCGACCGAGCACCTCAGATTTCAAGAGCTGCGAGGCGACGATCGCGACCGCCGGCACGAGAGTCACCGTCAATGCTCTCCCGATACCGTGCACCCACAGGGCGACCAGCCCGAGCGCGATGAGCGCGACAGCGATCGCGAAGGGTGAGACGAGACTCAGCGGAGCCGGCGGGTGCGGGTTGAACTCGGACGCGGTGAGCAGGTTGTCTTCCACTGCCTGGCCGGTTGAACTCAGCACGCCAAGAATGTATGCGCCCGCGCCGATGATCAGCCAGAACAGAAGGATCCAGAGGACTCGGAGGCGACGGTGCGCCTCCGATGCGACAGGTATGCTCATGCGGTTTCCCCCTTCGCCCTGATCCTCCCATGTTCTGCCCGTGAATCTCCGGTTCGGACAGCCCAGAGTGCGAGCGCCGCGGCGGTTGCGACGTTGAGCGAGTCGACGCCATGCTCCATCGGGATTACGACAGATCGGCTCGCGGAAGCGAGCGCGCGCTTGCTCAGGCCGGGCCCCTCGGTACCAAACATGAGCGCGAGTTTCTCGGGGATCTCGTCGACGAATTCTGCAAGATCTTGCGCGTCGTCCCTCAGCGCGAACGCAGTCAACTCGTAGCCGGTCTCCCTGAACAACGGACCGGCCTCGCGCCAATCAGGCAGCCTGGCCCAGGGTACCTGCAGCACTGCGCCCATGCTCACGCGCACCGCACGCCGGTAGAGCGGATCAGCGCAGCCCGGGGTGAGGAGCACGGCATCGACTCCGAGCGCCGCTGCCGAGCGGAAGACGGCCCCAACGTTCGTATGGTCGGCGAGGTCTTCGAGCACGACGACGCGCTTGGACGTACGCAGCAGCTCCTCCGGATCGAGCGGCTCGGGGCGGTGCATCGAGGCCAGCGCACCGCGATGCATGTTGAACCCGGTGAGTTGTTCAAGTTGTGCGGGTGCTCCCACATACACAGGAACATCCGGGTAATCCGCGAGCATCCGCTCGACACTCGGCAGCCACTCCTCGACAATCAAAAGTGACCGTGGCCGGTGCCCCGTCCGCAGGGCCCGCTCGATCACCTTCGGTGACTCCGCGAGGTACAGCCCCTCAGCGGGCTCGCGAACCCGCCTAAGCGCAACATCGGTGAGCTGCGTGAAATCGGCGAGTTCGGGGAGGCTGAGGTCGTCGATCCGCGTGAGCCTCACGCGCTGCGCTCCTGTGGTGCGGCGTTGGGGGCATGTGTCTCGGGGCGAACAAACTGTGCAATGCGGGCGACCGCGTCTGCGACGGCTTCGTAGTGCACAAGATGTCCCGTGC
>JAGNOB010000188.1 GCA_017990305.1 Leucobacter sp. | reverse complement strand
GCCTGAATCCTCGGGATTCGGCATGACTATCGCCGTTTGCGCGCCTCCGGTGGGCCGCGCAGGCAGCAGTGTCAGAACGGGTGGGCGTCTGGTTCGAACCTGACTCGTCTTCGTTGGGAGGCGTGCGCTACCCGAGATTCTGGGAGGCGGTCGGGCGGTCGATCCGTGTACACGCGACCAGTGGGTGACGTCCAGATCAGCACGCCGCCTGCGACCTGTTCGACTGCCCAGTCTGTGTTGCCTTTGAGGGTGTGATGCCTGAGACAGAGATGTGCCAGGTTGTCGGTAGCTGTGGGGCCGCCAAGAGCTGCGTCGAGTGTGTGGTCGATTTCAGAGCGATGCGTTGGCGCGACGCAACCCGGGAAACGGCAGTGTCCGTCGCGCGCAACGAGGAAACGTTCTTGTGCCATCGCCGGTCGGTAGGTGTCGGTTCGGATGACTTCGCCTGTGTGAGAGCACACGGTAATCAGGTCCCAGTGCTTTCTCGAAGCGATGAACGGACCCGCGGCATCGATATCGACCGGGCCGTACCCCTGAAGCTCGCACTTCACCGATCCGCTCGGCGGAAGTTCGGTGTCTCGGACGACGGTGCCTCCGTGCTTCGCGAGCAGCGAGTCGAGCCCCTCGGCAGTCACCACGAGTTGTACGCGCCCTTGAAGCTCAGCCCCCACGGGCCTGGGCGCACTCTCGGAAGCAACGAACGGATCGCGAGACAGCAGATCGTAGAGCGCATCGGTTCGGATCTCGTCGATGCTGCGCGCATCGGTGGACTCAGATGTGAGGCTCTCAGCGAGCGCCTCCTCAGGTGTCGCCCCGGTTGCAACGCTTGATAGTGGCACGGGTGGAGCAGGGACCGTCTTGCGCCTGACAGCCTTAGCGATGCGCGTCAAGTGGTCGTGGAGACCGTACGCCAGCACCGCTGGCATGTAAGCCCGTAGCTCTGCCATGCCGTCACTCATCTCGACGACCGTGACTCGGCGGCGGGCGGTTTCGGCTGCCTGCCTTGCCTCGATCGGCTCGACAGCCCACTGCTCGGCAAGTCGCTTGGCGATGGGCTTGAGCCGGTTCGGGGTCTCTTCGAGTGCGAATGCGAGAACCGCGTGCTCGTACTCCTTGAGACGAGCTGCCGCGAGTGTTCCCATTTCTTCGGCGAGCTTGCGTGCTGCTTCATCGACCCCGGTCGCGACGATGTTCGTGATCACGTGCCCGGCGGTGATGATGACCTCAGCGTGTGCCACCCCGATTCGACCGTCGCTCAGAAGTGAGGCTGTATCGAGATAGTCGTTCTCTAATGCAGTCGCGATCCCAAGTAGCTGGTCAACTCGATAATCGGTGATATTGAGTGCGAGTGCCGCCTCGGCTTTGAATGCGCGGAAAGCCATCTCTCCGGGCGGAAGCGCTCGGTAGCCGCGAGCTAGGAGCTTGAGTCTTCGCGCCTCAGCGCTTTGGATCTCACGTGCGACATCCGCGAGGCCGGCTATGGCCCCTGTGCGGATTTCGAGTGGTGAAGTCATACCCGAATTCAAACACGGACCACCGACATTCAGGCACCAAACGTCGTCGAAAACAGGGTCTTGTGAAAATAAATCAAAAAAGTTTACAGGCGTGACGTGAGCTCAAGTATCAGGCGCCACCGAGGACGCTGCAGCTATTTCACGAGCCCAGAATCGATGAAGCGATCGTCCTCGGGGCGTGGGTCGACCCTGCCGTCAGTGTTGTTGCTGAGGAGCCAAAGCTTGTGATCAGGCGAGACCACTACGTCGCGGATGCGTCCGAATTCTTCAATGAAGTACTCAGCGCTCGCCGACAGGTCGGACAGGGGTACCGTACGCACCCGCTGCCCGCGGAGGTTTGCGATGTAGATCGTATCGTCGAGGATAGCGATGCCACTCGGGCTCGCCTCCGCCGGAGTCCACTGCTGTACCGGGTCGACGTAGCGAGAGTCGCCCGCGATGCCCTCGACCTCGGGCCAGCCGTAGTTTGCTCCGGCCGTGATGACGTTGAGCTCATCCCAGGTGTCCTGCCCGAACTCGCTCGAATACATTGTTCCGTCGGCAGCCCAGGCGATGCCCTGCGGGTTGCGGTGACCGTAGCTATACACGGGTGAGTCTTCGTACGGATTGTCGTCTGGGATGCTGCCGTCTGGTGCTAGACGAAGGATCTTGCCACCCGGGCTCGAGAGATCCTGCGACAGCCAGGGCTGTGCGGCGTCGCCAGCGGTGACGTAGAGCATGCCGTCTGGGCCAAAAGCGATCCGCCCACCGTTGTGAGAAGTGGCGCTCGGGAGGCCCTCGATGATCGTTGTTGGATCACCGATCGCAAGTGATCCTGGCTCGCCTGTGAGCGGGAAGCGCTGCACGCGGTTGCCATTTCCTGCCGTCGAATAGGCGTAGAGGGACTCGGGTTGCGCATCGTCGACTGTCGGGGAGACGGCAAGGCCGAGTAGTCCGCCTTCGCCGCCGTGAACGACGCCCGCGATGGTTGCGATCTCGCGTGACGTGCCGTCCTCAGCGAGTTCGAGGAGTTTTGCGGTGTCGCGTTCGCTGACGAGCGCAGAGTTTGCGACGAATGCGACGGACCAGGGCGAGGTCAGGTTCAGTGTGTGCTGCCTTGGGCCGAGTGGTGTCGCCGCCTCCGGGGTCGAGGTTGCTTCGTTCGAGGGCGCGGGGGCCGGTGCGGGATCCCGACCGGGCTCGGGGGCACAAGCGGTCAGGGTAAGCAGGAGCGCGGCTGTCGCCGAGATGAACGTGAGGGGGCGTCGCGGAGTGTGCATGGTGTCCTTCCTCTGTGACTACATACGGTACCCGTCCGCGGTGAATTTGGCATTCGATGATAGTTCTAGTTGATATAGAGTTATAAGGGCAAGGAGGTTCCATGCTCATCAAAATTGACGAGGCGAGTGAGCGCGCGATCTACGCGCAAATCGCTGACTCGGTGCGCGCCGACATCGCCAGCGGCAAGCTGCGGCAGGGCGCGGCGCTGCCCGCGGCAAAGCGCCTGGCTGAGGCACTCGACATCAACGTGCACACGGTACTGCGGGCGTACCAGCAGCTGCGCGACGAGCGACTCATCGACCTCCGGCGAGGCAGAGGCGCGGTCGTCACGGGGCTCGCCGGCACCCTTGTCGAGCTCTCTGGCGAGGTCCGGGCGCTCGTCGATCGAGCCAGCAGCCTGGGCGTCAGCCAGGAGACGGTCGCCGCGATGGTCGCCAATCTCGGACCTGCCGGGCCACCGCCAGCAGGCAACGAACCCATTCCCCTCAGAGCTATCCAGGAGGAGACCGCCGCATGAGCGAGACCCCACCCGTTCCATTACATCCACGAGGGGACACGCAGCGAACTGAGCACCCCGAGCTGGCGCGGGCTCGGACCGCCGCGCGGATCGTTGGCCTCGACATTCCGCTCGGGCTCGTTGTGACTGAGGTCATCGTGTTTCTGCTGTGGCTGCCGCGGCTACCCGACGAGGTCGCGGTGCACTGGAGCGTCGCGGGCGTTGCCGACGGCTTCGCGAGCCCGATCCTCTCCCTCGTCATGTTCCCACTCAGCGGCCTCCTCATCGCATCGCTGTTCTTCACAACGAAGGTGTTCGATCTGCAGGCAAAGCTGTCGCCGAGTCGGCGCCGCGACGTGTGGGGTCCAATAAACAGGTTCCTCCCAGCGATCATCCTGAGCTCCGCCTTGGGGATCTTCGTCCTCGGGATGACCACCACCTGGCTGCAGCTCGACCTTGCCGACGGCCGCGATCTCGCACCGAACGCGGCCGCCATGATTGTGCCGTGGGCCATCGCCATCCCCGTCGGCGCGCTCGCGTATCTCGCGCAGCCAAAGCTAGTGGTGCGCGCCGACGTCGCAGCTAACCGGGGCGAGCCGCTCGAGCTAGCTCAGCAAGAACGCGTTGCCTGGGTTGGCGCGGTCTCCGCCTCGAAGCCCTACCTCTGGATGACGGCCTCGGCGCTCGTCGTCGTGGCGGCGAGCCTCATCTTCTCCCTGTCCATCCGGCCGCTGAGCCCAACCGTGTTGGCAGTGAACATCGCAGCGCTCGGGCTCGTGCTGGTGCTCACGGTAACGGGCCTGCGCTTCAACGTGCGCATCGATGAGCGCGGCTTCGAAGCGCGCTCGTTCATCGGCTGGCCCGTCGTGACGCTCGACGACGCCGAATCGGCTGCGACGGCCCTAGCCACCGCCGCGCAGTCAGCGCACACACAGAACACTGGAGATCACCATGAGTCCTAATCCACAGCTTGCTAAGGCGAAGCGTGCAGCCTTCGTCGCCGGCACCGCCCTGCCCCTCCTCATCGTGCTGGCCTCCGCTGTGCTGCAGCTTGCCTGGCTCCCGAGGATGCCGAACCCAGCCGCCGTCCACTGGGGCCCCTCCGGGATGCCCGATGGTTTCGGCTCGCCGTGGCAGAACCTGGGGCTTTTCGTGGGTGTGAACGTGGTGCTGCTGGCGCTACCGTTGCTCGGGCGCTTCCAGGCGAGTCGTGCGTCGACCGAGCTCCCGAAGGCGACCTGGGCGTCGGGGAGCAGGTTCTTGCCCGCGTTCGTGCTCGGCATGACGGTTTCGCTGCAGACGCAGGGCATCGGTAGCTCGATTGTGCAGCTGGATGCCGCCGACGCGCGTGAAACGGGCTCAACGCTCTGGGTGCTCATCGGCGGCTTCGCCGGTGGGGCGATCGTTGGGGTGATCGCGTATCTGCTGCAGCCGAAGCTGCAGCTCGACCCCGAGACGGGCGAGCCGCCAGCCGATCCGCTCCCGCTCACCGGTGCCGAGCGCGCGGTGTGGGTGGGCGACGTGACCCCATCGCGCACAATGTCGTGGGTCGTCACGAGCGCCCTCGTGCTACTCGCGGTGTTCAGCATCTGGATGTTCACGATCGAGGCCGTTGCAGGGTGGATTGCGCTCGGCACGCTCGTGTTCTGCGCCGCACTCATGCTCATGTGCATGCGGTTTAGTGTGCGGATCGGGCCGCAGG
>JAGNOB010000187.1 GCA_017990305.1 Leucobacter sp. | reverse complement strand
ACGGCCACGCCTAGCGCGGTTGCGACGGTGCCGTCGATGCCAGCTAGCCCACGGTTCGCGTGTACGGTGAGCTTCCGGGCTGGGGCGAGCGTATCGAGCACCCGTACGAGGCGCGACGCGGCGAGCACGAGTCGATCGTGTGGCCAGGTCGCTCGCCACACGGTCTCGACGAGTAGCTCACGGGAGATCGGCTCCCGTTTCACGGCGACCTCGGCCCGTGCGTAGGCGTTGCGCTCCTTGTACCCGGTCTCGCGTGCAGCGTCGAGGTCGGGCTCGTGCACGGTGGTTCGTGTGCGCTGGAGTTCGCGGTCTGCCGCAACCCACACTCCGAGCCAGCGGCGGTGAACGCGCGGGTTGTGGTCGGCCGCGACGACGGCGGACGGCACGACGCGTGCTCCCGCGACTGGGGCGTAATGGTCACCTGCGTGGGGATCCACCACGATAACCTCGACGTCCTCGCGTTTCAGCAGCGCGGGGATCTGGCGGCCCAGGGTTGGGTGGCCGAACACGATCGCGCGCTCGGTGAGCCCGCCGATCGCGGGCTCGTCGATGAGCGTCGCGTAGGCGGTGATCGCTTCACGCCCAAACCGAGAACCGCTCACGACCTCGGCAAGCAGAGGCAGGCCTGCGTCGCGCGCGAAGGCCTCCGCCTCATCACCTGCGCCGGCGCCGGCGATGACGACAGCAAGGGCGTCATCGTCGTGAACGTAGCCGCTATTGGTGTCGGGCAGGAACGTTTGGAAGTTCTCGCCGTCTGAGCGCGATGCCGCCCCGGGAACCGCGGCCGCGGTGGCTGCGATGCTCTCTCGTGCCGCCGCGCCTTCCTCGCCCGCTGCCGCGAAGCCGGCGGCGATCATCTGTTCGAAGCCTGCGGTTCCCGACAGGGGCTCGACGAATTGCAGGTTGAGCTGCACTGGCCCGGCCGGGAGGTCCCCTGGAAAACCGCGGGCGGCAGAGAAGGCACGTGCCGCGATGCGTCCCGGATCCTGCGCGGGATCGCGGCCGATGTCGCCATCGGCGCCGAAGGACGGCGGGGCCACGTCTAGCGAGAGCCGTGCGGCGCTACCAAACATGTCGAACTGGGTGGTTGTCTGGTTGCTCCGAGTACCGCGGAGCGCGGCCGGACGATCCGCGGTCAGCGCGATGAACGGCACCCGACCCTCGTGCGCCTCGAACGCCGCCGGTGCGAGGTTCGCGACCGCGGTGCCGCTCGTGACGATGACGGGGGCTGGCATGCCCGTCTCGCGGGCAAGGCCGAGCGCGAAAAACGCGGCGGATCGTTCGTCGATGCGAACGTGTAGCCGGATCGCTCCGGCCTCCTCGGCAGCGGCAGCAGCGAGCGCAAGCGCCTGCGATCGCGACCCGGGGCACACCACAACATCGGAGACGCCTCGGCGAACGAGCTCCGCGAGGAGCTCAACTGCGAAGATTGACGCGGGAGCTGGCCCCGCGCTCACCGCGTTTTGTCCTGGTCCTGATCCTGGTCTTCGCTGGGCCGCGGCTTGCGCGGCTCCTCGCCGGGGAAGGTCTCATCGTCGAGCTCCTTCAGGCGTGCCTCAAGATCGCGGAGTGACTCGCGTTCGGCATCGCTGAGCTGCGGGCCAGTGAACCGGGGGTCGTCATCGGGAGCGAGGTGCTTCTGCGAGCCAGGCCCCGAGGTCGGGCTTCCCTTACCGATCATCAGCCAGAGCACTGCACCGATGACTGGAAGGAGCACGATAATGACGATCCAGACGGGCTTGCTGACCCCGCGAGCGCGTGAGTGGTCGGTCATCGCGGCGTCAACCAACGAGTACAGAGTGAACGCCACCGCGATGACAGCGCCGATAATGATAAACCTGACCATGTCCTCATGCTACCCGGCAACCCTCTGGGTGAGGAGAGAGAGTGCACAGTCTGCGTCGGTAGACTCATCGCTGTGAGTGAACAACGCAAAGCCTGGGCCACGTATATTGTGCTGCGTCTGCTGTTTTTCATAGTGCCCTTCGCCGCGCTCTACGCGCTGGGCCTGGCCCTCGGTTTCACGATGATGATGTCGGGTGTTATCGCGGCGCTGCTCGCAGCGCTCATCGGCGTCTCGCTGTCGATCCTGCTGCTGTCGAAGCCTCGGGAAGAGGCTTCGCAGAGCATCTATGCGTGGCGCAACCGCGATCGGACCGCAGATGATGTGGCCGAGGATGCCGTGCTTGATGGCGAGGAAGACAAGCGCTAGCTCGCTGAGCGACGTGCACCGTCGTGTGGACTGTCGCCGCTCGCATCGGGGCCGATCTGAGCATCTAACGATGAGTCGACCCCTGCTCGCGCCTGCTGTTCGCGAATGAAATCCCGCGCGGTGAACTGGTGCGACCGCCGACCGTAATGGTCGGCCGATAGGCCGCGAATGAATGACCCGGCATCGACCTCGAGCGCCGTGGCGATGCGCACGAGCGTCTCGACTGAGGGGCTCTGAACGCCCCGTTCGATCTTGCCGATGCTTGTCAGACTGACCACTGCGAGTTCGCTCAGGTCGTCCATGGAGAGGCCCCGAGCTCGACGCGCATCGCGAATGCGCTCTCCGATGATTTGGGCTGCTGGTGAGTGGAAACTGGGCACCGTACTAGGTTCGTGGGCTGGGGCACCAAGTGCCAGAACGTAAAGCGGTGGGTTGCATTTCACCCGGTGGAAAAGTACCTCACAGAATGAGGGAAAATCGCATGGCTGCGCGGATGCATGGGAACGGCGATCCACTGCGAGAACACGGGAAGCGCAGAATACACTTGAAGTTGTTCGCCGAACCCTATGTATTAAAGGACGACAGCACCCCGTGACCCAAGACTCCGACAACGCCCCGACCCGCATACTGATCGGCTGCGACACGTTCGCCCCAGATGTGAATGGGGCTGCGCGTTTCGCCGAGCGCCTCGCCGCCGGGCTTGTCCGCCGTGGACACGACGTCCATGTGGCCGCGCCATCCAAGAAACACCGTCTGATGGGTGCATCGATCGAGACCATTGAGGGCGAGCGTATGGTGGTGCACCGGCTCGCCAGCTGGCGCTGGTACCCACACGACTGGCTGCGGTTCGTGCTGCCGTGGCGGGCGCGGCACTACGCCAAGCAGATCCTCGACCAGGTGAAGCCCGACGTGATTCACATCCAGTCACACCTCGTGATCGGGCGCGGGCTCGCGCGCGAAGGCGCCAAGCGCGGTATTCGGATCGTTGCGACCAACCACATCATGCCCGAGAACGTGCTCGACTTCACGCTGCTACCCGAGCGGGCCAAGCGGCTGTTCGTGCGTTGGGGCTGGCGTGATGCCGACCACGTGCTGCGCAACGCGGCGGCGATTACGACGCCAACGCGACGCGCGGCAGACTTCCTTGAGCGAAACACCTACCGTCGTGGAGTGCTGCCGGTGAGCTGCGGGCTCCGAGCGAGCGACTACACGGCAGTGGTGGGTCCGCGCGAACAGAACAAGCTTGTGTTCGTCGGTCGCGTCACGCTCGAAAAGGAGATCGACGTCATCATTCGGGCGCTCGCTCGCCTCGATCCAGATCTCAACGCCACCTTCACCATCGTTGGCGACGGCGACCAGCGGAAGAACCTCGAGAAGCTCGTCGCCGAATTCGGCCTCACCGACCGCGTGCACTTCACTGGCCGGGTGAGCGACGAGGAGTTGCGCCGTCACCTCACCGAGGCCACGGTCTTTGCGATCGCGTCGATCGCTGAGCTCCAGTCGATCGCCACGATGGAAGCGATGGCCTCCGGCCTGCCGATCGTCGCAGCAGACGCGATGGCGCTGCCTCACCTCGTGCACCACGGAGAGAATGGCTACCTGTTCCAAGCGGGGAACGATCGCGAGCTGTCCGAGGCGCTGAAGAAGGTACTCACGGCTGACCCTGCGGAGTACGAGCGGATGCAGCAAGCCTCGTTGACGGCAGTGCAGTCGCACGACATCGATACCACGCTCGACACATTCGAAGCCCTCTATCGGGGCGCTCCAGCCGCGTAGCGCGCGATGCACATCCTCATCGTCACCGACCAGCACCCCGAGTCGCTCGGTGGCGTACAGGTCGCACTGCGGCTCCAGCGGCGATTTCTTGAGCGCGCCGGCCACACCGTGAGCATCGCGGCCCCAGCCCTGCACCGCCCTGGCTACGCTCCGGCACCGCGCGACCGAGACGCCTATATCGATCTCCCGTCGATGCCGATCACCAAGGACCGCGAGTATGGCATCACCTGGCCGGGGAAGCGGAGCGATCGCGCACTGGACCGAGCACTGGCCGCACGCCAAGCCGCGGGGGCGCCGCCGGTGGACCTCGTGCACATCCAGGGTGACTTCTGGGGCGCGATGATCGGCCTCCGGGCCGCGAAGCGTCACGGGCTGCCTGTCGCGTTCACGATGCACAACAATGTTGACGAGGGTACGCGTGCCGTTACCCCGCTCGCCCCAGTCGCCTTCGCAGGCTTGCGCGCCTGGCGTCGATTCTCGGTCGGGCGAGTGCCGGCGAACGCTCGGGCGCAGGTCGCTGCGAGCGACACGGGTGCGTGGCGGTACCTTTCCGAGCTCACCGCTGGCGCTGCGCTCGTGACGGCTCCCTCGGGGCACTTTGCGGCGACGCTCGAAGCGCACGGTGTCGCGCGCAGCGTCGAAGTCACCCAGGGCGGCGTTGACGACGAACTCATTGGCAGCGTTCGAGCAGCCCCGCGGTCGTCACGCACACGGCCACGACTTGTGTGGCTTGGCCGCATGAGCGGCGAGAAGCGGGTGCTCGAATTCATCGAGGCGCTCGGGCAGTCTGGAATCGACGCGGATGTCGCCCTGCACGGGGCCGGGCTCCTGCTCGGGAGAGTCGAGCGGCGAATTGAAGCCCTCGGCCTGCGCGATCGCGTACGGGTAGCGGGGCCGGTGCCCTACGAGGCGGCGCTCGCCGCGATGCGCGATGCAGACGCGCTCGTGCAAACCTCGATCGGCTTTGAAACCCAGGGCCTCACAC
>JAGNOB010000186.1 GCA_017990305.1 Leucobacter sp. | reverse complement strand
GGTCCGTGCCCGCTGGCAGCACCCCGTAGTCGATCCCGCGATCCTCGCCGAGGCGAGCCCCAATGAACGCCTCAGCACTCGCCGACGGCGCATAGCGCAGCATGAGTCCCGCCTGCAGCGCCAGCCCCATCGTGCCGACGAGCCCGCGGGCACCGGCCTGCGCGACGTCAGCGGGTGCGCCCGCGATCTCAGCGAGCCCCTGCTGCACGCGAACACGCAGCGCGTCGAAGCGGGGGTCGGCACCTGCGGCGAGCGCGAGTTCCGCGTCGAACGCGGCGATGCTCTCGGGCTCGCGCGTCAGCGCACGGAGCACGTCGAGCGCGATCACGTTGCCTGAGCCCTCCCAGATCGCGCTCACTGGCTGCTCGCGGTAGCGCATCGCGAGCGGAAAGTCCTCGGTGTAGCCGTTGCCGCCGAGGCATTCCATGGCCTCGTAGGCGTGGGCGGGGCCGCGCTTGCAGATGCGGTACTTCGCGACGGCGGTTGCGAGTCGCCTGAACGACTTCTCCTGGGCGTCAGCCTCATCCTCGTGGGCGGCGGCGAGCCGCATGGCGAGCAGGGTCGACGCCTCGGATTCGAGCGCGAGGTCGGTCACCACGTTTGTCATGGCTGGCTGGTCGACGAGCGTGCGCCCGAAGGCCGCGCGGTGTCGCACGTGCCAGAGCGCCTCAGCGACGGCCTGCCGCATGCCGGCTGCGGTTCCGATGACGCAGTCGAGTCGGGTGCGTGCCACCATTTCGATGATCGTGCGCACCCCGCGGCCCGGCTCACCGACGGGCATTGCGACGGTGCCGTCGAGTTCGATCTCACTCGAGGCGTTGGACTTGTTGCCGAGCTTGTTCTTCAGCCGCTGCACACGGAACTCGTTGCGGGTGCCGTCTTCGAGGATGCGGGGCACGAAGAAGCAGCTGATCCGCCCCTCAGGGTCGTTGCCCTCGCGTGCGAGCACGAGGAAGGCGTCAGACATCGGCGCAGAGCAAAACCACTTGTGCCCCGTGAGCAGCGCCCCACCCTCGACGCGCGTCGCGACGGTTTCGTTGGCGCGTACGTCTGAGCCGCCCTGCTTTTCGGTCATCGCCATGCCCATGAGCACGCTTGGCTTTTCGCCTGGGGTGCGGAGTGTTCCGTCGTATTCGGTTCCGAACAGGCGCGGCAGCCATGTCTTCGCGAGGTCAGGCTGGTGTTCGAGTGCGGGCACCACCGCGTGGGTCATCGAGATGGGGCAGGCGTGGCCGGGCTCGATCTGCGCGAACAGTGAGAAGGTCGCCGCGCGCGCCACGTGGGCTCCCGGCTGCGGCTTCGCCCACGCCGAGGTGTGGGCTCCGGCCTGGGTGGCTGCGCCGATGACGCGGTGATACGAGGGGTGGTACCGCACCTCGTCGATGCGGTTGCCGCGGTGGTCGAAGCTCACGAGCTCGGGGATTTCGACGTTTGCCAGGCGGGCGTCCTCCTGGAATTCTGCGGTGCCGACGTGCGCGCCGGTCTCAACAAGGCCGGCGTCTGCCCACCCGGCGCCGAACATCTGCACCGCTTCCCTGAGCACGGGGAACGAGCTGTACTCGTTGACCTCGGTGCGCTCGGGCGGCTGGTTGCTGACGGTGTGGGTGCGGCCTACGGGGGAAGGTCGCAGGATCGTGCTCGTCTCGGATGCGGTAAATGTGGTTGACATCGGTGTCTCCTTCGAACGTGCGGGTGTTTCGGGCTTAGCGTGGCTTTCGGGTCGGGTGCGTCGGCGCGAACCCGGCGAGGCGTTGAGTGGCTGCGACGATGTGGTCGAGCACTGCGGTGACCTCGGCGGCCTCGGTCGCAGCGGCATCGAGGGGCTGGCGGCCCTGGGGTGGGATGGCGAGCGGCGGATCGCCCTTCGTCCCTCCCACCGTCGGCTCGAGCGGGCGGATGAAGGCTTCGCCCAACGCCCCAACAATCGCCGGGGCGATGAGGTCGATACGCGGCTCGGTGAGGGTGCCCTCCACGATGCCGTCGGCGAGGATCTCGGTGACGGTGTCGGCGTATGCTCGGCGAAAGATGAGTCGCTCTCGCTCGACGGCGACATCCGCTGGCTCAAAGAGGAGGGCCATTGCGAGCGTGCGCCCCTTGAGTGCGCGTGCACCGAAGGCGCGCACGAGCGCGTCGAAGCGATCGAATGCAGGCGTTTCGAGTCGGGCGGCGGTCCCGAAGTTCACTGCCTCGCGCACGACGGCGAGCTCGATGCCGGCCGCTCGGTCGAAGATTGCCGCGGTGAGCGCGAGCTTGTCGGGAAAGTAGGTGTAGACGGTGCCCGCGGAGACGCCAGCGCGGCTGGCGACGCGGGCGATCGTGGCGGCCGCGAAGCCGCTCTCGGCGACGAGGTCGACACCGGCGGTGATCAGCGCGGCCTCGCGCGCGAGCCGGTGCTGCTCGGTACGCTCGGTGCTTCGATACGCCATCGTGACCCTCTTCCTTGAGCGTCTGTTCACGCCCCGGTCGCCGCGCCTCCGACCCTGACTGGGTGTTTGCTGGAGCGTCTTCCGCAAACAATTGAATCATGATTCAATTGTTTGCGGAAGGGGCTCGCAACGATTCGCCCCAGCCGTCCATCAACACCGTCGTTGACTTTTGGAGAAGCTATGGATCTCAGCAGCATGCTCGACAGCACCGCCCGCAAGTTTCCGAAGAAGGAGGCGCTCATCGCGGGCGAACGCCGATACACCTACACAGACCTCGTCGAACAGTCGCGCCGCGCAGCGCGCGTCTTCCGAGACGCCGGCCTCACCAGGGGAGCGTACGTTCCCGTCGTCACGTTCAATACCCCCGGCTTCGTGTTCGCCGCCTTCGGGCTCTGGCGCGCGGCAATGGTACTCGCGCCCGTAAACCACAAGCTCACGGCCCCCGAGCTCAGGTTCTTGGTCAACCACAGCGGCGCCGAGGTCGGCGTCGTCGATGCGACCCTTCTCGAGACCGCGCGGGCCGCAGCCCCTGGGGTGCGTTGGCTCGTGACTGAGGCCGCAGCCTTCCCCGACGTCGAGGTCGATCCGCGGGACGACTTCGACGCGCTCATGGCCGAGGCCGAGCCCTGGGACGGGGAGCCCGTGAGCGAGAACGATATCGCCGAGCTGCTCTATACCTCGGGAACAACAAGCGACCCGAAAGGTTGCTTGCACTCACACCGCGGCCTCACGACCGTCGCCGCGTACTGCACCGCAGGAGCCGGGCTACAGTCCTCCGACAGGTTCCTCATCGCGATGCCGATCTGGCACTCCTCACCGCTCAACAATTGGTTCATGCCGATGATGTTCCTCGGCGGGACAGTCGTACTGCTGCGCGAATACCACCCCGTCGAGCTGCTGCGCACGGTCGAGAAAGAACGCACGACCGCGTTCTTCGGCCCGGCAATCGCCTACCTCGCGCCCCTCCAAGCGACCAAGGCTGCAGGGATTGACTGGGGGTCGTTCGACCTCTCGAGCATGCGCGTCTGGATCGCTGGCGGCGCCCCCATCGGAAAAGACACGATGCAGACGATGCGGGCCGCCTACACCTCCGGCGGCTTCCAGCAGGTGTACGGCATGAGCGAGATGGGCCCGGTCGGCACCACCCTTGTGCCAGCAGATCAGGAGGTAAAGGCAGGCTCGATCGGGCATGCGGGAATGCCGGGGGTGGATCTCAGGGTGATCACCCTCGACGGTGTCGATGCGCAACCGGGCGAGACCGGCGAGATATGGCTGCGCTCAGATACCCGCATGCGCGAATACCTCAACAACCCCGAGGCGACCGAGCGCGCGTTCGAGGGCGACTGGTATCGCACTGGCGATCTCGCGACGCTCGACGAAGACGGCTACCTGTTCATCGCTGACCGCATCAACGACATGATCATTACCGGCGGCGAAAACGTCTACACGCTTGAGGTCGAGAACGCTGCACGGGAGCATGCTGGTGTCACCGACATTGCCGTCGTCGGACGGCCGCACGCCGAGTGGGGCGAGACAATCGTTGCGGTCGTTGTGCCTGCCGAGGGCGGCGGCCCCAGCATCGATGAGCTCCGGGAGTTCCTCGCGTCGCGCCTGGCAAAATACAAGATCCCTCGCGATCTGGTGACCGTCGAAGCGCTGCCGCGGAACCCGTCTGGCAAGGTGCTCAAGCACCGGCTCCGCGCGCTCGTGCAGGAGGGCGCTCCCGCAGCGTGACGCGTTCAGGAAGGGCGGGCCGGAGGCGCGGCCCGCCCTCAGAACAGCGTTGGTTCGGGAACGCCCGGAGGGGCAAACACGGCGGCCGCTTCGCGTGGCTCCGCGTCGAGCTGCACGGCTCCCCGCCGCCGGGTTGCGTGGGCTCCCGCGGCCGCTACCGGCGGATACGGGTCGCGGCTGTGCGCCCTTCCCGCGTAGTCGAGCCGGTATTTGCGCATGAGCGGCCGGATGCGGGCCGCGAGCTCAAGTCGGTACGCCTGCGTGGCTTTGCTTGAGGCGCCAGGGAAGAGCTTCCTGTAGGCGGGCAGCAGTTCAGCGTGTTCCCGCTCAAGCCAGGCAAAGAACCAGGGTTTGACGTGCGAGCGCAGGTGCAGGGCGCCGTACATGACGGAGCGAGCACCTGCTTCGCGGATATCGCGCAACAGCGCGTCCAGTTGGGCGGGGCTGTCGGTGAGGTACGGCAGCACAGGCATCACAAACACATCAACTCCGAAGCCAGCTGCCCTCGCTGCGGCAACAGTGTCGAGCCGCGCCCGCGTGGTCGGAGTGCCCGGCTCGATCGACTGCTGCAGTGCATGGTCGCCAATGGCGATCGACATGGCGAGTTCGACAGGCACCCGCTTGGCGGCCTCCGCAAGTATCGGGAGGTCGCGGCGCAGCAGCGTTCCCTTCGTGAGGATCGAGATCGGAGTACCACTGGCGGCGAGCGTATCGATGATGCCCGGCAGCAGTCGGTAGCGACCCTCGGCTCGCTGATACGGGTCGGTGTTCGTGCCAAGTGCGACCATCTCCCGCTGCCACGACGGCTTCGCGAGCTCGCGCCCGAGCACCTCAGCGA
>JAGNOB010000185.1 GCA_017990305.1 Leucobacter sp. | reverse complement strand
GGCCGAAGTTGAAGCGCAGGCCGCCGCTGCGCAGGAACCCGTCCCGTTTGCTGCTCCCCAGCAGGCCGCCCCCGAGGCCCAGGCCCCCGCCGCTCCCGCACCGCAACCTGCCGCGGCGTACTTTGACAACTGCACTGCGGCACGGAACGCGGGTGCCGCTCCTGTGTACGCGGGAGACCCCGGTTACGGGAGGCACCTCGATCGCGACGGTGACGGGGTCGGGTGCGAATAGCTCCTCTGAAAGCCTGGAAGAATGGCGGGGTGAGCGACACCCCTAAGCCCGATACCGACACGCACCCTGAACGCACCACTGCCGGCGTCGGGCCGTGGCCGGGCGGCCCAGATGAGTGGCCGAGTGAGGCGCATTACGACCCCGAGCTGCTCGCACACGGAGACACCCGCAACGTCGTCGACCGCTACCGGTATTGGCTGATGGAAGCGATTGTGGCTGACCTTGACGAACAGCGACACCCGTTCCACGTGGCCATCGAGAACTGGCAACACGACATGAACATCGGGTCGATCGTGCGCAGCGCGAACGCGTTCGCCGCGGATACCGTGCAGATCGTCGGCCGCCGTCGCTGGAACAAGCGAGGCGCGATGGTTACCGACCGCTACCAGCATGTCGAGCATCGCGAGGACATCGCATCGCTTGTCAGTTGGGCGCGCACTGAGGGGATTCCGATTATTGCGATCGACAACGTTCCCGGCTGCGTGCCGATGGAGACGTTCGACTGGCCAGAACGGTGCGTGATGCTGTTCGGGCAGGAGGGGCCAGGGCTGTCGGAGGAGGCGATTGCCGCAGCCGAGGCCGTTGTTGAGATCACTCAGTACGGCTCTACCCGCTCAATCAATGCCTCGGCAGCGGCTGCCGTCGCGATGTATTCGTGGGTGACGAAGCATTCGCCCATGGTGCCGCGCGTCAGCAAAACCGCGAACTAGAAGAGCCGCCCGGCCGCAGAGGGCTCGGGCTCCTCGAGTCGCAGGAGCTGACGCTTGCGATCGAGGCCGCCGGCATACCCGGTGAGGGACCCGTCCGCTCCGACAACTCGGTGACACGGGATGATGACACTGATCGGGTTGTGCCCGACGGCCTGCCCGACACGCTGCGCGAACGCACGATTGCCGAGCTCGAGTGCGAGCTCGCCGTAGGTTGTCGTCGCGCCAAACGGGATTGCACGAAGCAAGGTCCATACCTGCTGCGAGAACTCATCCCCGCGCGGGGCGAGTTCGAGGTCGAACACGGTCCGGCTGCCGGCGAGATAGTCAACGAGTTGCTCCGCGGCTGGCTCGAGAACCGGGTCTCCCGGCTGGTGCCCCAGGTCGGCGCCAACGTCTTCGGGCCGCGGCGGGTAGCGGTGATCGGGAAAGTACACACCGACCACTGCGCCTTCATCCGCCACAAACAGCAGAGTGCCGAGCGAAGTTTCAAACGTGCCGTGGCGTAGGGTCATGGCGACAAGTGTAATGCCGGGGCAACGCGTGAGCAGTGCTGTGATTTGGAGGGGCCGACGGGAATCGAACCCGCGTTCTCAGCTTGGGAAGCTGATGTCTTACCATTAGACGACGGCCCCAGATGGAGCTTGTCGGGATGAATCCCGACCCGTATGAGCGTAGCAGAATCCGGCGTGCCGCTCCGACCGGGAGCGGCACGCCGCTGAAACTTATCCCTCTGCGGCAGGCTGGCAGACCGCCATCTCGGCGATGCGTGCCGCCTGATCCTCAGCGCTCCAGGGCAGCTCGACGCCTGTGAGCGCAGACAACTGGAAGGCGAGTGCTCCGGCGAATCCGGCGCCTGCCGAAGAGTTGTTCATCGCCACCACGACTGTCAGACCCGAAGCGGGGTCAGCGTAGGCCGCGGTGATGGAGCCTGGCATCGCACCGCTCCTGCCGAGCAGCGGGCCGACTTGCTCGATACCGAAGCCAACCTGGCTTCCTGCGGTATCGGGCTCGCTGGTCGGTTCGCCTGCCTCGTCGCGCTCGGGGTTCTTCGCGGGCTGGAAGGTTCCAAGGAGGTCCTTGGCGCCCTCGCCGCCGAAGCCGCCAGCGAGGTACGTCGAGTAGAAGTCCTTGAGGTCGGTCACAGTTGTGAGCGTGGCTCCGGCGCCGCGCATCATCGAGGGGGAGAGCGCCGAGAGCTCGGTAGCGCCAGCCTCGCACACGGGCGCATCGCCTGCGAGCGGGTACGCGAGTGGCTTGAGGCTGCCCGCAGGGATCTCAGTCTCGCTGAAGTTATCGGGGTAGGCGCTCGCCGACATTCCCGCCTTCTGGAACACGTTGTCCTCGAGCAGCTCGAAGGTTTCACCTCGCGAGTTCAGCCGGATCGCGCGGTCGAGCAGCACCGCGTTCGTGTCTGAGAGGTAGACATTCTTCCCAGGCCAGGGCAGTGGCGATCGAGCAAGCCCGTTCGCGATGAGCTCTTGCTCGGGCCAGTAGCGGGACGGGTTGTTGGTGAAGCGTTCGGTGAAGCCGCCCTTGAAATCTGCGAGACCAGAAGTCTGGTCGCAGAGCTGCCCGTACGTGATGTCCGCGATTCCGGCCTGGCGGGGGAGATCCTTTGACACCTGTCGGCCGAGCTTGATCTGGCCCTTGTCGACGAGTTCAAGCAGCAGCGCGCACATCACGGGCTGCGAGGCTTGAGCGCCGCGGAAGGTGGTGCCAGCGGTGACGCCTTCACCGTAGCCTCGGACATACGCGGCGTCGTCGCCTTGCCACACCCCGACGACGGCCTCGGTGGATCCGCTCAGACTGAGCGCATTTGCGACTGCTTCATCGATCGCGGTCGCGAGCTCGGGAGCCACGGTGTTCTGGTCGGAGTTGCCCGTTCCTGAGCTACTGCTGGTGCACGCAGTGAGCGTTAGGCCTACGACTGCGAGCATGCTGAGCGCAGCAATGGGTCCAACTCGTTTGACTCTTGAAAACACGAAACCGCCAATCTCGACCCGCAGGCGCGCGGGAGCACGAATCCCTCGATGATACTCTGTGCGACTCCCAGTGTCGCTGAGCGTGCCGGGAGCGTAGAATGAAAGATGTGATGAATTTTGATGCCGCAGTGATCGCTGCCGTTACGGGCCACATGAACGACGACCATCTCGATGACAACCTGCTCATCGCGAAGGCGTTTGGCTACCCCAACGCAACTGCGAGCACAATGACCGGCCTCGACGAACAGGCAGGCTTCTGGCGCGTCACCGATGCAGCCGGTGAGCATGAGCTCCGCGTCGACTGGCCAGGAGCGCCGATCGCTGACCGGCCGCAGGTTCGCCGCCAGGTCGTCGAGCTCTATAAGGCGGCATGCGCAAAGCTTGGCGTGCCCGCACGAGAAGAGCATCAGCCGGCTGAGGCTGCGGCCCACAGCCACGCTCACGGTGACAGCAACCCGCACGCCGGAGGCAACCCGCACGGCCACAACCCGCACGCAGCGGAAGACCAGACAGACGGCCCGAAGCCGTTCTCACGCGTCGTCCGTGAGAGCTCGTGGTCTGATCACTCGAGCAGCGAGGGCGCAAACTTCATGGAAGACATCATGCGTGGTGTCGCCTCGAAGCAGGACTACATCGACCTCGTCGCGCAGCACTTCTTCATGTACGAAGCCCTCGAAGAGGCAGCGGCACAGCTGGCGGCTAACCCGGCGTACGCCGGCCTGCACCCCGAAGCGCTCGTGCGGCTTGGCACGCTCGAGGTTGACCTTGAGCACCTGCTCGGCGCGAACTGGCGCGACGAGATTAGCCCGGTTCCCGCCTCCGCAGCGTACGCAGCACGTATCCGCGAGGTTGCTGCAGAGGGCTGGCTGCCCGGCATCATCGCGCACCACTACACGCGCTACCTCGGCGACCTCTCTGGAGGTCAGATCATCGCGCGTCGCGTTGCGCGCCAGCACGGTTTCGACGGTGCAGGGGTTGCGTTCTATGACTTCGCGTCGCTTGGCGATCTGAAGGCATTCAAGGAGAACTACCGGGATGGGCTTGACGCGCTTGGCGAGACGCTTGACGCGGAGCAGCAGCAGCGCATGATCGAAGAGGTGCGCGCAGCGTACGCCTTCAATACCGCGGTGTTCGTGGATCTTGCCGAGCTGAAGGCTGCTGCCTAGCTCGACACTGCAGCGCCCGCCCGCCTAGCAGCGGGTGTGCGCCCACACGACGGCCTGCAGCCGATCTCGAACGGCGAGTTTCTGCAGCACATTCGAGACGTGGGTCTTGACTGTCGCTTCGCCAAGGAAGAGTTCGGCGGCAATCTCGGCGTTGGTGTGCCCCTTCGCGAGCATCAGTAGCACCGCGCGCTCGCGCGGGGTGAGCCCGGCGGCATCAATGGCCTCGTCGAGTGCCCCGCCTGGCTGCGAGAGCGCCTCGCCCGTTCCCGCAGCGCTGTTGGCGCCAGAGCCGGCTGCCGAACCAGCATCTCGGACGCGGCTCAGTACCGCCCCGGTGACCTCTGGACCGAGCAGCGAGCCGCCGCGCGCAATGACCCGTACGGCGTCGATAAGCTGTTCCGCCCGCGAGGTCTTCAACAAAAAACCGCTGACGCCAGCAGCGAGGGCATCGAAGAGGTACTCGTCGTGCCCAAAGGTCGTGAGCACGAGAACCGCTGTGCCCGGGTGTTGGGCCGCGAGGATCCGCCTGGAGGCCTCGATGCCGTTCATCTCGGGCATCTCCACGTCCATGCAGATGACGTCGGGTGACAGCGCTGCCGCGAGTTCGACCGCCTCAGCGCCGGTTGCTGCCTCGCCGACGACTTCGATGTCGGGCTCCGATTCGAGGATGATGCGGAAGCCCGAGCGAACGAGCGCCTGGTCGTCTGCGAGGAGCACGCGAATTGTCACGGCTGTGTCCGTTCTAGTCGTGGCTGAGGCGCCGGGGTCTGGGATGCTCATGCTGTGGTCTCCGCGCGCTCGGCGAGCGGGACCCGGGCGCGCACCATGAATCCTTCGCGTTCGCGCCGTCCGGCCGAGACGCTGCCGCCGACCGCGCCGATCCTCTCACGCATGCCTCGCAGTCCCAGGCCGGTC
>JAGNOB010000184.1 GCA_017990305.1 Leucobacter sp. | reverse complement strand
AACCTCCAGCGACAGGGCCAGCTGGCGCTGTGGGCGCCGAACCTCGGGCAGGAGGGGTGCCAGGTCGGGCTCGCATACGCGACCGAACCGGAAGACCACCTCTTCCCGACGTACCGCGAACACGCTGTCGCCGATGTGCGCGGCGTACCCCTGCTCGACCTCGCAGCACAGTTCCGTGGCCTCACCCACGGCGGCTGGGACGTCAACGACCCCAGAAACGGCAACTTCCACCTGTACACGGTCGTACTCGGTGCGCAGGCGCAGCACGCGCAGGGCTTCGCGCTCGGCATGCTGCTCGACGCGAAGCGGAAGGCGGGCAACACCGCGCTCGACCCGAACGAGCCGGGCACCGCAACCGATCGCGCCGTGATGTGCTTCTACGGTGATGGCACCACGAGCCAGGGCGAGGCCAACGAGGCCCTCGTCTTCGCGCAGAGCTACCAGTCGCCCATTGTCTTCGTTGTGCAGAACAACCAGTACGCGATCTCCGTGCCCGTCGCGCGGCAGAGCCGCACTCCGATCTATCGCAGAGCCCTCGGCTTCGGCATCCCGTCCGTGCAGATCGATGGCAACGATGCGCTCGCTGCGTACGCCGTCGGCCGACGCTTCATGCGCGACGCCCGCGAGGGCCGTGGCCCCGGCTATATCGAGGCCCTGACCTACCGCATCGGCGCGCACACGACGAGCGACGACCCGACCCGCTACCGCGAAAACGACGAGCTCGAACAGTGGAAGCTGAAGGATCCGCTCCGGCGCATCGCCGGTTACCTGCGCTCGCGCGGAGTCACCGATGACACGATCGCCGAGATCGACGCTGAGGCAGCAGCCCATGCCCGCGTCGTGCGCGAGGAGATCCTCGCGCTGCCAGCATCGCAGCCCGACGAGATGTTCGACTACGTCTACGCGGAGCAGCACCCCCGCATCGAAGAGCAGCAGGCCTGGTTGCACGCATACGAAGCATCGTTCGCAGAGGAGGTGGCTTCATGAGCCAGTCGCACGAAACCACATCACTCGCCATCGCGCGCGCCATCAACGCGGGCCTTCGTGAAGCCCTCTCGGGCGACGACAACGTCGTGCTCCTCGGACAGGACATCGCCTCGCTCGGCGGCGTCTTCCGCGTGACCGAGGGCCTCGCGAAGGACTACGGCACGGCCCGTGTGTTGGACACGCCGCTCGCCGAGGCCGGCATCCTCGGCTCCGCCGTTGGCCTCGCCATGAGTGGGTTCCGGCCGGTCGCCGAGATCCAGTTCGACGGCTTCGTGTTCCCCGCGATGAACCAGATCGTCACGCAGCTCGCGAAGCTGCGCAACCGCTCCGCTGGCACCATGAACATGCCAGTCGTGCTGCGGCTGCCCTACGGTGGCCACATCGGCGCCGTTGAGCACCACCAGGAGAGCCCGGAGGCCTACTTCGCGCACACCGCTGGTCTGCGCGTCGTCAGCCCGGCGAACGCGAACGACGCCTACTGGATGATTCAGCAGGCGATCAAGTCGGACGACCCCGTCATCTTCCTCGAGCCCAAAGCGAAGTACTGGCAGAAGGGTGAGGTTCGCCTGGATCGTCCTGGCGCCGCGCTCCACGAGACGCTCGTCGCGCGCGAGGGCAGCGACGTCACCCTCATCGGTTTCGGTGCGATGGTCACGACGCTCCTCCAGGCGGCTGAGATCGCCAACGGTGAGGGAGTGAGCGCTGAGGTCATCGACCTCCGCACAGTCTCACCGATCGACTACGGCCCAATCGTCGCGTCGGTGCGCAAGACCGGACATGTCGTCGTCGCGCAGGAGGCGCCAGAGAACGCGAGCGTCGGCTCGGAGATTGCTGCGACCCTCAGCGAACGCTGCTTCCACTCCCTCGAGGCTCCGGTGTTACGCGTGTCAGGCTACGACACCCCGTTCCCGCCCGCTGGCAACGAGGCCAACTACCTACCCGACGCCGATCGCGTGCTTGCAGCCGTCGATCGCGCAATGAACTACTAAGCGGCGCGCAAGCGCTGAGAGGGTAAGACATGAGTAACAACGAATTCATGCTCCCCGACGTGGGGGAGGGCCTCACCGAGGCCGAGATCGTAACCTGGGCCGTGAAGCCCGGCGATACGGTGCA
The DNA here is from genome assembly GCA_017990305.1 of Leucobacter sp. Classification (GTDB taxonomy): domain Bacteria; phylum Actinomycetota; class Actinomycetes; order Actinomycetales; family Microbacteriaceae; genus Leucobacter. Next base: position 2,906 of record JAGNOB010000184.1, on the reverse strand, counting down.
CTTAAACCAGGTCATCTGCGAGATTGAGACCGAGAAATCGCTTGTCGAGATTCCGTCGCCGTTCGAGGGCGAGATCGCAGAGCTCCTCGTCGAGACTGGAACGACGGTGCCTGTCGGCACCCCGATCCTTCGAATGGTCGGCGAGGCCGCAGCCCCAGCAGCAGCAGACCCAGCCGCAGCCCCAGCAGCGCAGGCGGCCCCGGCCCCAGCAGCGCAGGCGGAGCCAGCTGCGGACGACGAGGAGAACTCGGGAGCGGTGCTCGTCGGCTACGGCACTGGTGGCACGGTGAAGAGCAGGCGCAGGCCTGGTGGGCAGCGGGTGGTCACTGTCGGCACAGCCGAGACCGAGGAGCCTCCCGCTCCAGGCAAGGTGTACGTGAAGCCTCCGGTGCGCAAGCTCGCGAAGGATCTCGGGGTCGACCTCGCGCGTGTGCCGGGCTCGGGCTCGGGTGGCGAGATTCTCCGCGACGATGTGCTCGCGGCGGGCCGCGGCCAGTCCGGGCAGGCTCCGACAAGCGTCGCGCCCCAGCGAACGGCGCAGGGCGAGCGGGAGGAGCGGATCCCGGTCAAGGGCATCCGCAAGGTCGTCGCCGCGGCGATGGTCGAGTCGAAGTTCTCGGCGCCTCACACCTCGGTCTTCCTTGAGGTCGATGCGACACGCACGATGAAGCTCGTGAAGCGGATGAAGGCATCGGACACGTTCGCGGACGTGCGGGTGTCTCCGATGCTCATCATGGCGAAGGCGATCCTCTGGGCGCTCGCGCGGAACCCCGAGGTGAACTCGGCGTGGGCTGGCGATGAGATCATCCGCAGGAACTACGTGAACCTCGGCATCGCGGCCGCGACTCCGCGCGGGCTTGTCGTCCCGAACATCAAGGATGCGCAGGCCCTCACGCTTGTCGAGCTTGCCGAGGCCATCGGCACGCTTACGCAGCGCGCACGCGACGGCCTCACGCAGCCGGCCGAGATGCAGCAGGGCACGATCACGCTCACCAATGTGGGTGTGTTTGGCGTCGACTTTGGCCTGCCGATCCTGAACCGCGGCGAGACCGCGATCGTCGCAATGGGATCGATCAAGGAGAAGCCGTGGGTGGTGAAGGGGAAGGTGAAGCCGCGCATGGTGACGACCGTCGGCGGATCCTTCGATCACCGGGTCATCGACGGTGACGTCATCAGCCGTTTCGTCTCTGACGTTGGGGCTGCGCTTGAACGGCCGGAACTACTGCTCAGCTAAAACTGAGCGTCAGGGGAGAGGTTATGTACACTTCTGTTGACTCCCGCGTGGGTCGCTCTCGTAGGATCACAGTATGACTGAAGCAGTGTTGCTAACCATCGACAGCGGGATCGCCCGAATCACCCTGAACCGGCCGGAACGGCTGAACGCGTTCAATGACGAGATGGCGGAGGGGTGGACGGTCGCGGCAGAAGCGGCCGTCCAGTCCGACGACGTGAAAGCGATCATCATCGATGCGACGGGCCGTGCGTTCTGCGCCGGCGGCGACGTGCAGGCTATGGCCACGATGGATGACCGCGGAGGCATGATCCAGCAGTTGGCGCATCGCATCAATGTTGGCATTCTCGCCCTCACGGAGTCCGCGAAGCCCGTCGTGGCTGCCGCCCACGGCACCACGGCCGGTGGCGGTCTCGGCATTCTGCTCTGCAGCGACTACGCCGTCATCGGTGAGTCTTCGCGTGTGGGCAGCGTGTATGGCGGGGTTGGGCTCACCCCCGACCTCTCGGTCTCGGCGCAGCTTGCCGCGGCAGTTGGGCAGCGTCGCGCGCTGCAGCTGCTGTTGCAGGAGCGCCTGCTGTCAGCCGACGAGGCTGTCGCCTGGGGGCTCGCCGCTGAGAAGGTCGCCGATGACGAGGTGCTCAGCCGCGCCGAAGCGATCGCGGCGTTCTGGGTGCAGAATGCGCACGCGTACGGTGAGGCGAAGCGACTCATCCGCTCGCGCCCCGAGCGCAGCTTCGCCGAGCAGCTCGCTGAAGAGGCTCGCACCATCGGGGTCGCCTCACAGAGCCCAGAGGGAGACAAACGCATCAGGGCGTTCGCCTCGCGCTAGTGCACGATGCAGGCGCCGGTGGTTCGCTGCCGGCGCCCGCGTCGCTACTGGATGCGGTGCTCGAGCACCTCGGTCGCGACTGAGACGCCGTTGTTGTCGACGTAGAGCTGCCCCTCGGTGAGCGACACCGTCATCGTGTTGCGTCGGGCGAGGGTCGCGACGAGCGCGTCGATGAACGAGGGATCGAACGAGCGGATCACGATCTTGTCGGCCTCGTGGATTGTCTTGCCCGCCCACGACGCGAGCAACTTCTCTGGTTCACGGTGCGTGTAGACCGCCGAGCGGTCGGCGAGTTTGCTGCCGTAGTGCAGTCGATCCGCGTCTGGAGCCCCGACCTCGATCCACGCGGTGACCGCGCCGGTGAGGTCGCGCACGAGCACCGCTGGTTCGTCGGTTGTCGAGACGCCGGCGCTGAACGCGATGCCCTCTTCGTACTCGAGGCAGTACGCGAGGAGCCGCGTCACCATGAAACGATCGGTCTCTGATGGGTGCCGGGCGACGCGAAGCGACAGCTCGTCGTAGACCCCGCGATCCACGTCGGCCAGCTGAATCTCGAACACGTGGATCGTTGCGCCTATAGCCATGAACACTGAGCCTAGCGTGGCGTTGCGACGATGCCGTTACGGGAAGCGGAGCTGCTCGATGATGCGCGGGAGGTCGCGCATGTCGTTGAAGAATCGCACGCGTTCGTGCTGCGGAAAATCGGCGGCGTCGAAGTGCCCAGTGAACGCAAGCACGAGCATCCCTGCCCGTTGTGCCGCGAGCACCCCGGTTGGGCTGTCGTCGACTGCGATGCAGCGCTCGGGGCTGACCCCGAGCGTGCGCGCTGCCGAGAGGTAGACG
>JAGNOB010000183.1 GCA_017990305.1 Leucobacter sp. | reverse complement strand
GTCATCGAAGTGGGCATGGGCGGCGAGTGGGATGCGACGAACATCGTTGATGCCCAGGTCGCGGTCTTCACGCCGATCGGCCTCGATCACGTCGGGCACCTCGGCCCAGACACGCAGACTATCGCGCACACGAAGTCGCTCATCATGAAGCCTGGATCAACCGCGGTTTCTGCCGAGCAGGATGTTGACGCACTCGGCGAGATCGCCGACACGGCTGCCAAGCTCGGCGTTCGGCTGTACGTGCAGGGGCGCGACTTCAAGCTCGTCGACGATCGGCTGGCTGTCGGCGGCCGTCTCATCGACGTCGCGGGTATCACCGGCGCCGCATACGATCCAGCGTTCGTGCCGCTCTATGGCCAGCACCAGGCCGAGAACGTGACGCTCGCGATCGCCGCTGTCGAGGCGTTCTTCGGTGGTGAGCGCCCGATCCCCGAGGAGGTGCTCGACGAGGGTCTTGGCCAGCTCACCTCGCCGGGCCGGCTCCAGCTCATCGGAGCAGACCCCATCGTGTACGTCGACGCCGCGCACAACCCGCACGGCGCCGAGGCGCTCGTGCGCGCTGTCACCGAATCCTTCGCCTTCGAGGAGCTCGCGCTCGTCACCGGCGTGCTCGAAGAAAAGGATGCGCACGGGCTCCTGCAGACCCTCGCGCCCATCGCGCACCACGTATTCGCAACGGCCGTGGATTCGCCGCGGTCGCTGCCCGCAGAGGAGCTCGCCTCGATCGCCGAGTCGGCCATCCCCGACACGCCCGTCGAGGCGCTTCCGACGCTCCCGCTTGCGCTCGAGCGCGCACGCAGCTGGGCGGGGGATTCAAACGGGCGCGCGGTGCTTGTCGTCGGCTCCGTGCTGCTCGCGGGTGAAGCAATTACTCAGTCGCGGAAGGAACAATGGGGAACTGACGCTTCGACGGGCTCGAAGCGGGGCACCGGGACGCCCGGCGGCCAAGCGTCGAGTGCTGACGAGTTCAGCGCCCAGAACGGGGACCTCCTATGAGCAAGCAGCCTGCCAACCGTGCGGGAACGCCAGGCAACGACGAAGACGAGCTCGTGCTCTCGCCCTCCGAGGCGGCCGCGCACGACTCTGCCATGCGGATCTCGGGCGCGAAATCGGGCGAGCGATCCACCAGGAAGGCGCTCGCCTCGATCGTGCTCGGCTTCGAACTGATCATCGTCGTGCTCATCGGGCTCACGATCTTCGGGCTCGGCATCACCGATCCACGCTGGCTCGGCCTCGTCATCGGGGGAGTGCTCGCCCTCCTCTGCATCGTCTCACTCGGCACGATGCGCTTCGGCGAAATCGGCATCCGACTCGGGTGGATCACGCACGTGCTCATGCTCGCCACAGCCTTCATCCTCCCGGCGGCGCTGTTCGTCGGGGCGATCTTCACCGCGCTCTGGGTCTACTGCATCGTTCGCGGCGGCAAGATCGACCGCGACAACGCGGCGCTGCTCGCGCAGGGCGCGTGAGCCGGCAGCCGGCCACCCAGCTTCACTACACTGAATACCGCAGTACTCACCTCTCGAACAGGAGCCTGAATGTCCACCGAGCAAACCCTCATCCTTGTCAAGCCTGACGGAGTCGCACGCGGGCTGACCGGCGAGATTCTTCGCCGCATTGAGGCAAAGGGATACCGCATCACCGACCTCCAGATGCTCACCCCGTCGCGCGAGCTTCTCGCGGCGCACTACGAGGAGCACGAGGGCAAGCCGTTCTACGAGCCCCTCATCGAGTTCATGAGCTCGGGCCCCGTCGTAGCCGTGCGCGCCGAGGGCGAGCGCGTCATCGAGGGCTTCCGCTCGATCGCAGGCGCAACTGACCCGACCGTTGCGGCCCCCGGCACCATCAGGGGCGACCTCGGCCGCGACTGGGGCGTTGCCGTGCAGCAGAACCTCGTGCACGGCTCGGACTCGACCCTCTCGGCCGAGCGCGAGCTTGGCCTCTGGTTCAGCTAGCAGCCAGCCAGCGCACCTGCGCTCCGCGCTTCGGCGCCCGTGCGTGACAACGGCCCGTACCCCAGTGGGGTGCGGGCCGTTGGTCTTGCCCGGGGTGCTGTGCGAGGCCCGCCCGACCGCGCGAGGCGTGGCGGGGTGCGGGGCTCGGGGTGGGCACGGCCCGAGGCCGGGTGCGGCCCAGGCCCGCGTGGCGCCGCTTCGCTAGTGTGGAGGAGTGCTTCAGCTGCGCCGCGTCTACGATGCCCTCACCGCCGACCTTGGCAGGCAGGCCTGGTGGCCTGCTGACACACCGTTCGAGATGATGCTCGGCGCGATCCTTGTGCAAAACACGCGCTGGCACAATGTCACCCTCGCCGTCCCGCGCCTCGCTGCGGCGGGGCTTCTCGACGCGGCTCGCTGGCGCGACGCGAGCGATGCGGTTGTGCTGCACGCGATCCACCCCTGCGGGTTCCACCGCGCGAAGCTGCGTTCGACACGGGCCCTCGCCGAGTGGGTCGTTGCCGAGGGCGAGTCGGAACTGCGGCGCCCTGAGCTGCCCGATGTCGCGCTGCGCGAACGGCTCCTGGACTTGCCCGGGATCGGGCACGAGACTGCTGACGCGATCCTGCTCTACGCATTCGATAGGCCCGTCTTCATCTACGACGCGTACGCGCGCCGGATGTTCGAAGCGCTCTGGGGCGTGCCGAACCGCACGTATCTCGCTGCTGCTCGCGCGAACGCCGAGCGCGTCGTCGCGGCGGGGCTCAGTCTCGACGAGCAGCAGCAACTCCATGCCCTCATCGACGAATACGGCAAGCTCGTCGCCGCCGGCGAGCGCAGCTGGGAGCAGCTCGCCGGCGGTGCCCAGCGAAGGTAAGAACCGAGGCGCGCGCTAGAACGTGTCCGGGATGACCCGCACCGCGCCCTTGTCGGCCGACTGCGCGAACGCGGCGTAGGCCCGCAGCGCGTCTGACACGACCCGCTTGCGGCTCTTCGGGCGGTAGCCCGTTCCGGCTTCGATGGCGGCCCGGCGGCGCGCGAGCTCGTCCTCGGCAACCTCGAGCGTGAGCGCACGGGTCGGGATGTCGATTGAGATGATGTCGCCGTCCTCGACGAGCGCGATCACCCCGCCGCTCGCGGCCTCGGGGGAGACGTGTCCGATCGAGAGGCCCGAGGTGCCGCCCGAGAAGCGGCCGTCGGTGATGAGCGCGCACTGCTTGCCCAGGCCACGGCCCTTGAGGAACGACGTCGGGTAGAGCATCTCCTGCATGCCGGGCCCGCCCTTCGGGCCCTCGTAGCGGATCACAACGACGTCGCCAGCAGCGACCTGCTTGTTGAGGATCTTCTCGACAGCCTCGTCCTGCGACTCGCACACGACCGCAGGCCCCGAGAACGTCCAGATCGACTCGTCGACGCCTGCGGTCTTCACGACCGCGCCGTCGACGGCGATATTCCCGCGCAGCACGGCGAGGCCGCCGTCCTTCGAGTATGCGTGCTCGACCGAGTGGATGCAGCCGTTCGCCTGATCGAGGTCGAGCTCCCGCCACCGCTCGGACTGCGAGAACGCGGTCGACGAGCGCACGCCGCCGGGGGCCGCGTGCCACAGCTCGAACGCCTCGTCGGAGGCCTTCCCGCCGCGCACGTCCCACTCGTCAAGCCACTCACCGAGCGTCTGCGAGTGCACCGTGTGCACGTTCTCGTCGAGCAGCCCACCCCGCCGCAGCTCACCGAGCAGCGCTGGAATGCCGCCGGCGCGGTGCACGTCCTCCATGTAGTACGTCTTGCCGTTTGCGACGTTCGGGGCAACCTTCGCGAGACAGGGTACCCGGCGCGACACCTCGTCGATCTCGTCGAGCCCAAAATCGACGCCGGCCTCGTGCGCGGCCGCGAGCAGGTGGAGGATCGTGTTCGTCGATCCACCCATCGCGATGTCGAGCGCCATCGCGTTGCCGAACGCCTCCGGCGTCGCGATGTTGCGCGGGAGCACGCTGTAGTCATCGTCGTCGTAGTGGCGGCGCGTGATGTCGACGATCGTCTTGCCGGCGTTCTCGTAGAGCGCCTTACGCGCCGTGTGCGTCGCGAGCGTCGATCCGTTGCCTGGCAGGGCGAGGCCCATTGCCTCGGTGAGGCAGTTCATCGAGTTCGCGGTGAACATGCCCGAGCACGAGCCGCACGTCGGGCAAGCGGACTCCTCGATCTTCAGCATGTCCTCGTCCGAGATATCGTCGTTGACGGCGTCGGAGATCGCGTCGACGAGGTCGAGCGTGCGCACCATGCCGTTCGCGAGCACCGCGCGGCCAGACTCCATCGGCCCGCCAGACACGAATACCGTCGGAATGTTCAGGCGAAGCGCCGCAAGCAGCATGCCGGGGGTGATCTTGTCGCAGTTCGAGATGCAGATGAGTGCGTCGGCGCAGTGCGCGTTCACCATGTACTCGACCGAGTCGGCGATGAGGTCGCGCGAGGGCAGCGAGTAGAGCATGCCGCCGTGACCCATCGCGATGCCGTCGTCGACGGCGATCGTGTTGAACTCGCGCGGGATCCCGCCGGCCTCCAAGATCGCGTCGGAGACGATCCTCCCCACAGGCGCGAGGTGCGTGTGGCCGGGCACAAATTCGGTGAATGAGTTCGCGACGGCGATGATTGGCTTGCGGCCGAGATCGGCACCGTTCACGCCGGCCGCCCGCAGCAGTGCGCGTGCTCCTGCCATGTTGCGTCCGTGGGTGACCGTGAATGAGCGATAGGTGGGCATAGCATCCATTCAGCCACGGCGCGTGTCGGCCCGGAAGACACCCTTAGTACTAGTACTCAAGGTAATATGATCAGATGATTCGGCCACGCACGCCTCGGGGCGTCCAACTCGGGGAGTTCCTCACCACTCGACGGCGGGCGCAGTCGCGCGCCTCGCTCGGGCTCCCGCCGGGAACCCGGCGCAGCGAGGTCGGCCTCAGCCGCGAGGAGGTCGCGACGCTCGCCGGGATGAGCGTGAGCTGGTACACCTGGCTTGAGCAGGGTAGAGAGATCAACGCCTCCCGCCAGGTCCTTGCGTCAGTCGCTCGGGTGCTCCGCCTCACGG
>JAGNOB010000182.1 GCA_017990305.1 Leucobacter sp. | reverse complement strand
TCACGGGGGAAGCTGGAGAGAGCCTCACCGAGGCGTCGCTCCGACAGCCCGAGTCCGTAGTGCGGCGCGGTATCAAACGCACGAATACCCTCGTCCCAGGCAGCCACGACGGCACCTTGGGCTTCAGCATCGGTCGTTTCCCGGTACAGGTTGCCGAGAGAGGCGCCGCCGAACCCCACTTCTGTGACCCACGCGTCAGTCTGGCCGAGCCGCCGACGAGTCAACGAGCTGCTCACAGCGCGATTCCGTAGAACGTCTGCGCGGTGCCACTGAAGATATGGCCGCGCTCGTTAGCTGACAGCGCGGCGGTCGCCCGGCGAACCCGCTCAAGCCAGCCCGCGTAGCCACCGTCGCTGAGCCGCACCAGCGGCCAGTCCGAACCAAACATGAGCCGTGTGGGGCCGAACGTTTCCAGCGCGATATCCACGGTTGCATCAACCGCGGTGAGTGCGCGCTCGGACGCACCCGATGCCGGCTCAAGACCGGAAACCTTTGCGGCAACATTTGGATACTGCGCCAACCGTTGCAGGTCTGCACCCCACTGCTGCCTTGCGCTGCCTTCCGCAGGCGGATTGCCGAGGTGGTCAAGCACCAGCCTCAGCTCAGGCACTTGCTCCGCGAGGATCGCAGCGTGTGGCAGTTGGTGCGCACGCACGACAAGGTCAAAGCTCATCCCTGCGCGCGCAAGGGCTTTGAGTCCGGTCACCACGTCGCGCCGCGCGAGCCACTGCGGGTCCGGGTCAACGTGCGCGAGATGGCGCACGCCGACGAGCCGCTCCGCCGCGGAGTGCTGTTCGAAGTCGGCAAGCTGTGCCGGCACGTCAGCCGCGACATCGACCCACCCGACCACCACGTGATCGTTGGTCGAGGCTGCGGCAGCATCAAGCAGGAACCGGGTCTCGGCGAGCGTGTTATTCGCCTGCACGAGCACGGCCCGCCTGCCACCGTGCTCCGCGAGCACCCCGTCGAGATCCGCCACGGCGAAGTCTCGGTCGATCGCGCTCATCGTCGCAGGGTCAATCCACTCTTGCGGCGTCGCAGCAAGATCCCACAGGTGGCAGTGCGCGTCGGTGAACCCTGGCGTCAATCCATGTGCCACGCCATCTCCATCTCTCGCCAGCCGGTCGCGTCAGTGTCTCCAAAGGGAACCTGACAGGGGCCAGTGTACGTCCACCACTCCTGGCTGGTTTCATCGGCCTGCACCCGCGCCATGTCGGCATCGTAGTCATCTCCGACATAGTCGTACACGCCGAACAACGTGTCGTCGATGACGAAGATCGAGTAGTTGCGCATGCCGTTCTCGCTCATCGCGGCCTCAACACGGGGCCAGACGGCGCGGTGCAGTTCGAGGTATTCCGCGCGCTTCTCAGGGCGCACGTTCACTACGAAGCCGAACCGGCGAGCGGCACCGCCCTGGATCGGGTGGCCGCTCATCCCTTCGTCCCGCCCGCAGTCATGCCGCTCACAAGGAAGCGCTGGCTAAACAGGAAGATCACGAGGATCGGGAGGATCGAAAGCAGCGTCGCGAGGGCGAGGGTGGGAAGCTCGATGACACTCGTCGCCGCGGTCGTCGGGTTGAACTGTGGGACGTTCGCCAGCATGTTCGCGAGCCCCACCTGCACGGGAGCCTTCGTGCCTCCGACCATGAGGAACGGGAGGAAGTAGTTGTTCCAGTTCGCCGTGAAGTTGAAGAATGCGGTGAGCGCGATGACGGGTGCCGCGAGCGGCATCGCGATCTGCGCGAACACACGGAACTCCCCAGCGCCATCGATTCGGGCGGCGTTCAGCAGGTCTCGTGACACGGTGGTCGAGAAGTAGATGTACGTGAGGTACACGCCGAACGGGTAGAACGAGAACGGCAGGATCACGGCGAGCGGTGTGCCGATGAGCTTCAGCGCGGAGAGCTCGAGGAAGATCGGAAGCACGAGCGCAGTGTTCGGGATGAGCATCACGACGAGGGTCGTCATGAGGAGCGTCTTCCGCCCACGGAAGTCGGTCAGCGCAAGCGCATACCCGGCAGGGATCGTGACGAGCAGCATGATGATGATCGCGCCGAACGAGTACAGGGTTGAGTTGCCGATCCAGGTGAGAAACACGCCGTCTTGGAACCCGAGCAGCGAGCTCCAGTTTGCGCCGAGCTGCTCGAATGAACCAAACGAAAATGGCCCGTCAAGCAGCAGCTCCTTCGCGCTCTTCGTCGGCGCGAGCAGCAGCCACACGATCGGCAGGATGAAGAAGACCGCAAAGCCGATGAGCACGATGCCGATTGTCACTCGCGTGAGCCACTGTTTCGGGTCCGCGGATGCGCGCGCCACGTTGGCGCGCTTCTTATTGAGTGTTTGGCTAGTCACTTTCAAACAACTTTCCGCGGAAGATAAAGACCGACGAGAGGATCAGCGCGATGGCGAGCAGCACGATTGAGATCGCAGCGGATCCAGAGAAGTCGTTCTGCCGAAACGCGTAGAGATACGCGAGTTGGTTGAGCGAGTAGTCCTCTGGCACCACGCCTCGCGTCGCCTGCGAGAGTATTCGCGGTTCGACAAAGAGTTGCGTGCCTGCCGCAAGGCTCATCACCCCCATGTAGGAGATCCACTTCGTCATCATCGGGAGCTGGATGTGCCACGCGGTCTGCACCGCGTTCGCCCCGTCGATACGTGCGGCTTCCATCACCTCGGTGTCGATGTTGTTGAGCGCACCGTACATAATGACGATCCAGCTTCCGGCGCCGGTCCAGAAGGCAATAATCGTGAAGATGACCGGAAGGTTGTCGATTGAGACGGTGCGCACGAGCGTGTCCATCCCCATCCCGCGCAGCAGTCCGGCAACCGGGCTCACCGTCGGGTCGAGGAGGAAGAGCCACAGCATGACGCTCGATGCACCGGCAATGGCTCCGGGGATGTAGTACAGGAACCGCACGCTCGCTGAGACCCACCGAACCCGGATCGCGTGGACGATCAGCGCGAGCGCGACGACAATCACGATGAGGCTGACAAGCCAGAACAAAATGTAGATTGCGACGTGTCCGGCGGCCGGCAAGAACCGGTAGTCGGCGAAGATTCTGGCGAAGTTATCGAAGCCGACAAACGCGCCGTCTCGCGTGAACGAGAGGTACAGCGCGTAGAGCGCGGGGACGATACCAAACGCGAACAGCAGCAGCGTGTAGCCGCTGATGAAGAATTGACCGAACCGGGCCTCGCGCCGCCTGAGCAGCGCGAGCTTCGGGGCGGCCCGGCGCCGACGCGACCCGTTGCGGGTCGCGTCGGCGATCAGGAGCGTGCGGGTCTCTGACACTTACTTCACCGTGTATCCGTTGACGGTGGCTTCGTTCTTGAGCTTCTCTTCCCACTCTGGAAGCAAGGACTCGATGCTCTTGCCCTCAGCGATACCGGGGATCACCACGGTTGCCCAGGCGGTCTCGGGGCTCCACTTGGTCACCGACCAGCCGGGCCAGATCGAGTCTGCAGCGGTCTTCATGACCTCCTGGAAGTCCTCGTTCACGAAGTAGTTCGTCTCGTCGAGCTTCGCGAGCCAGCCGTCAGCCGCGGTTGTGTACGCGGGGTAGGCGGCCGAAGCCTCTACCTGGAATTCGGGCGCGCTCGTGGCGAAGGTCAGGAATTCAGTGACCGCCTCGAGGTTCTTGCTGTGGCTCGACGCGTACCAGATGCCGCCACCCACGTTGCCTGTCGCGACCTCGCCACCTTCCCAGGTGAGCGGGGGCGCTACGCCGATCTGGCCTGCGGGCACCTCGAGGGCTCCCTGGAAGATCGAACCGGTGTACCAGACCGGGCCGGGGAGGGCGACGATCTTGTCGGCGTACTTCTCAGCGAAGGTCGCGCTGAAGAAGCTGTCCTGCACGATCGTGCCGTTCTCGAGCATGCCGTCGAGGATCTTCGTGATCTTCTGGGCGTTCTTGTCGCTCGTGTCGGTCGAGAACTCGGTTCCCTCGGCCTGGAACACGGGAGACTCGGTGCCGGCGTAGTAGACGTAGGTCATGAAGGCGTCGCCGAGGCTGCCGAGGATGTACCCGGGGTGCTCTTTGGCAAGCTTGTCGCCGAGCTCGCCATACTCTTCCCACGTGGTCGGTACTTCGTAGCCAAACTCATCGAGAAGACCCTGGTTGTAATAGGTGACTACCTGGGCGAGGTCGTTGCGCAGGCCATAGACCGTGCCGTCGACGGTTCCATAATCGAGCGAGCCCTCAGCGAACCCCGACAGGAACTCCTCATCGAACAGGCCCTTGTTGAGCGGCGCGGCGTACGGCTGCACTCCGCTGTTCTCCTGGGAGGCCCAGATCGCGTCGTTCTGCTGTGAAGAGAAGACCACGTCCGGCCACCCCTCACCCGACTGGTCCATGAGGGCGACCTTCGTCTGGAACGTGCCCGATCCGCCGGCGTTGCCGTCGTAGACCTCGTACTCGATCGGGATATCGGGATGCGCTTCGCGGAAGGCGGTGATGGCGGGCTCGCGAGAGGCATCCACCCACACCGTGATGGGGCTGCCTTCAACCTGCTCTGCGGCATCGAAGCCGAACTCCGAGTTGGCTGCTCCCCCAGACGCCCCCGGGGCGCAACCGGTGAGCGCAAACGTGCCCGCAAGGAGCAGAGCGCCCGCAGTGAGCAGCGGAGTGCGGCGGAAGATTCTTGACTTTTGCATGTCGGTCCTTTGCTGGTCGACGTCATTGACGACTGGTGTTCCGGTCGGAATATAGTTATTACATCATACGTGTGACCTTAGGGCAAATGACGCCCATTTCGTGTCGATACGTCACACATGTCCTTCAAATGCCGCGAGCGCGGGGTGAGAGTTATCGCCACTCTCACCCCGCGCTCGCGGCCCAACGTTGTAGCGCTATGCCGCGGCCGCGATCCGCCGCTGGCCGAGCATGAACTCCCGCAGACCGACTGTCCACGGCTCAAGCTCCGACATTCTTCGTACCCTGTTCTGCAGTGCGCCGAGGTGCCGACTGCGGATCGTGACAACGTCACCGTACTCATGGGTAAACCCGAGCCCCGGCT
>JAGNOB010000181.1 GCA_017990305.1 Leucobacter sp. | reverse complement strand
GCCGACGACCTTCGGATTGGGATCGCGGGCGACGAGCGTGAGCCTGGCCGACGCGGTCTCTTCCGTGGCCGCGTCCGGGTGATCGGTGCGGGCGAGGAACCAGTCCATGCGTTCGGGGGAGGGGAGGCCCGACTGTTCAAGTCCGTAGGCGTACTGCCTGGCAATGAGCTCGGCTTTCTCCTCGACACGCAGCCCGACGAGCGGAAAGGTGAGCTGCTGGCGGAAGCCGCCGATTTCGGTCACGGATACCTTCAGATCCGGTGGCGGAGCCTCACCGACTGCGCCGCTGATGCGCACGCGGTCGGCCCCGTCCGCGGTGAGCCTGAGCGAGTCGAGCCTGAGTGTCGCGTCGGGCCCCGGGTAGCGTGCCCCTGCGATCTCGTAGAGCAGCTGCGAGACGACGGTCTCGGCGGTGACGGCGCCGCCGGTGCCAGCGGGCTTCGTGATGACGCTGTCGCCCTCTGCAGTGATCTCGGCGATGGGAAAGCCTGGGCGAAGCAGGTCGGTGATCTCTTCGAAGAACGCGAAGTTGCCGCCGGTGGCCTGCATACCGCACTCGATCACGTGGCCGGCAGCCATGGCTCCCGCGAGCCTGTTGTAGTCGGTGCGCGCCCAGGCGTGAAACCAGGCGGCGGCCCCCGTGATGACGGCCGCGTCTGTCACGCGCCCGGTGATGACGACCTGCGCGCCGCGTCGCAGGGCCTCCGTGATCCCCCACCCGCCGAGATAGGCGTTCGCGGCGAGCGGTGAGCCGAGGCCGAGCGCCTGGGCGCTGTGCGTGAGATCGTCGCCGTCAACGTAAGCAATGTCGAGGTCGACGTCGCGCTCAGCTGCGAGTTCCCGGAGCGCAGCGGCGAGGCCTGCGGGGTTCATGCCCCCGGCGTTCGCGACGACCCTTGTGCCCGCCGCAGCCACGCTGTCGAGGGAGCGGCCCAGCTGGGTCAGGAAGGTCTTCGCGTACCCGAGCGTCGGGTCTTGCTGCTTCTGTCGCGCGAGGATGAGCATTGTGAGTTCGGCGAGGTAGTCGCCGGTGATGACATCGACGCCCGCCGCGACCATTTCGTCGAAGCCGCTCAGCCTGTCGCCGTAGAAGCCAGAGGCGTTGCCGATGCGCACTGCGCGGCCGTCACTGCCACCCGGGGCGGGGCTGTCGGCGCCCCGCTCGGCCGATTCCTCATCGAATGTCATGCCAGCGGTCCTCTCCTGAACGAGTCGAGATTGGTGAGTTGGTTCACTATTTCACAGACTCACAGGATAAACAATCAAGCATGAATGATTTTTTATTGAAAACCGGCTAGTGTGTCTCCAAAGCTCATGTGAACGGGAACACGTGGGGTGGGGAACAGGTCCTGGAAACCACCGAAGGCGGCTCCGTTCTTACCCCCGAGCCACAACCGTCAGCATCGCCGCTCGCGGAGTGTCGGGGAGGGCTCACCAACCACCCGCGCAAAGGAGCACCACAGAACAATGAAGAGCGAACTCGACCAATTCCGGGCCATGGTGCGATCAGTCGTATCCACAGAAATCGAGCCTCACATCGACACATGGGAGGCCGAAGGCGTCTTTCCCGCGCACGAGCTGTTCCCCAAGCTCGCAGCTCACGGGCTGCTCGGTCTCGGCTTCGCGCCGGAGGACGGCGGGGAGGGCGCACCGCTCGAATACCAGATGGTGTTCTCGGAGGAGCTGGGGCGCGGCAACGCCGCCGGAGTCACGATGGCGATCAACGTGCAGATGCACATGGCGACGCCGTCCCTCGCGAAGTTCGGAACCCCCGAACTCAAAGCGAAATACCTCGGGCCTGCGATCAGAGGCGAACACGTTGCGGCGATCGCGGTAACCGAGCCCGATGCCGGATCCGATGTCGCGGGCATTACGACAAAGGCCGTTCGCGACGGCGACGATTGGGTCATCAGCGGCGCAAAAACGTTCATCACCAACGCGACGCAGGCAGACTGGTTCTGCATGCTCGTGCGCACGAGCGACGAGGGCGGCTACAGGGGCATGTCGCAAATCATCGTCCCTGCTGACACCCCGGGCTTCGAGATAGTGCGCAAGCTCGACAAGCTCGGCAACCGGTCGAGCGACACCGCGGAGCTCAGGCTTGACAACGCGCGGGTGCCAGTGTCGAACACGATCGGCGATATCGGGCGCGGGTTCCAGCAGCAGATGAGCCAATTCGTGATCGAACGCCTCTCTGCCTGCTTCTCGATCGTTGGCAGCGCCGAGTGGGCGCTCGCGAAAACCAGGGACTATCTCAAGCTCCGCGAGGTTTTCGGGGCGCCGCTCGAACAGCGGCAGTACCCGGTCTTCAAGCTCACCGAGCTCTCAGCTGACGTCGAACTGCTCAAAGCGCTCAACGAGAAAATGTGCCGCATGCTCAACAACGGTGAAGACATTACCCGCGAGGCAACGGTCGGCAAGCTCCACGCGGGCCGCACGTACCGCAACGTCGCAGATGCTGCCATGCAGTTCCACGGAGGTATGGGCTACATGGAGGAGAGCTGGACAGCGAGGTACTACCGCGACGCTCGCCTGAGCTCGATCGGCGGCGGCGCAGACGAGGTCATGCTCCAGGTGCTCGCCCGCATGGACGGGTACACCGTTTAGTACCCCCTCACCCATCACCACCCACCAGCCCAGTCAAAGGAGACAGGACGATGAAACCAGACACGAGTACGGTCGACCCGCAAGACCTCAACATGGCCGTGCGCAACACCGTCGGCGACATGCTCACGCGTGCCGCCGACGTCTCGCCGCGCAAGACAGCAGTGATCGACGGCGAACGACGCATCACCTTCGCGCAGCTTGAACGAGACGCTGAGGCCGTTGCGCACGGGATCGTCGGTATGCCGCACGCCTCGCAGCAGCGCGAGGCCGTCGCACTGATCATGCCCAACTCGTACGAGTTTCTCGCGACCTACTTCGGCATTGCGAAGTCGGGGCGCGTTGTGCTGCCGATCAACTATGGGCTCGCGCCCGATTCGGTTGCGTGGATCCTCGGCGATGCCGAAGCGCGGCTCGTATTTGTACACGAGACCCTGTTGCCGATCGTGCAGGGCGCCGTCGCAGCTGGGGCAGCGATCGACACCCTTGTCGTGCACCGGGTGAGTGACGCCGAGATCGCGCTCGATGGGGTCACTGTGCTTTCGCTTGCAGACCTTCTCGCGGCGGAGCCGAGCGACGAGCTGCGCCTCATCATCCACAGCGACGACGTAGTGCAGTGTCTGTATACGTCGGGCACCACGGCGACGCCGAAAAGCGCGCTCGCCACGCACAATGCGGTTGTCACTGGCGTGATGTCGAACGCGCTCACGGTCGGCGACTCTTGGGTGCGGCAACCGCCGACAGCGCTCGTCGTGCTCCCGCTCTTCCACGTCACCGCCCTGAACGCGGTGACGAAGCCCGTTCTCGCTGTGGGCGGCACCGTCGTGCTGCACAACGGGTTCAACCCTGTCGCGGTACTCGACGGTATGGAGGCGGAGAAGGTCACCATTTTCACTGGGCTCCCAATGATGTGGGCGGCGATGATCGCAGAGTACGGCCGCAAGCCCCGCGACCTCAGCAGCATGGCGATGGCCATGTATGCGATGGCGCAGATGCCGGAGCGCGTGCTCACGGGAATGGACGAGATGATGCCGAACGCGCTGAAGCTCCTCGGCTCGGGCCAGACCGAGGTGATTCCGGCAACGACGTTCCAGCGGCCCGAGCACCGCCACGCAAAGAACGCATCGTGGGGCATGTCTGCATCGACAGTGCGCACGCGCATCATGGACGAGGAAGGCAACATTCTCCCGCCCGGCGAAACCGGAGAGATTGTCTACCGCGGCCCCCACGTCACCGCCGGGTACTGGAAGCGGCCCGAAGCGAACGAGGAGGCGTTCCGCCACGGGTGGTTCCACAGCGGCGACCTCGGATACATGGATGAGGAAGGCGTCATCTGGTTCACCGACCGGTCGAAAGACATCATCAAGTCGGGCGGCGAGAATGTCTCCTCGATGAAGGTCGAACGGATCATGTCGGACGGCCCCGGTGTGCTGGAGTGCTGCGTCGTCGGCACAACCCACGACTACTGGGGCGAGGCGGTGACGCTCGTCGCAGTGACGGACGCGCTGCCCGACGCGAGCGAGGTTGGCGAGGCAGCGTACCAAGAGGCGCGGCAGACGCTCGAGGAGAACCTCGTCGCCCACGCCAAACAGCACCTGGGCAAGTTTGAGGTGCCGAAGCGCTTCGAGTTCGTCGCCGAGCTGCCGAAGACGACGACCGGCAAGGTGCGTAAGAACATCGTGCGCGATCTCGTCAGCGGGTAGCCGAGGCGCTGGCGGAGGCCGGGCGGGGGAGCGCGCGAGCACCCCGGCCTGGCCCCGGCCTGCGCTGGCCTAGGCTGGTCTGAGACCACCCATGGGTTTCACGAACGGAGCACACATGTCTGATCACACTGACTTGCCCGAGCACGCTGTATCGCCCGAGCACGCTGTCTCGTCTGCAGGCGCGGTCACACCGGTCGAGGCAGAGCTGCCCCCGTGCCCGCAGTGTGAGAGCGAGTTCTCCTACGAATCGGGCGCGCTGCTTGCATGCCCCATGTGCGGGCATGAGTGGGCGCCGGGCGACGGGCGTGGTGAGTCGGGCGACGACTCCGACGGCGCGACCGACGATGCGGCAGAGATCCGCGACGCGGTTGGCAACGTGCTCAGCGACGGCGACACCGTCACACTTGTGAAGACGGTGAAGGTCTCTGGCGGGGGTGGCGGCACTATTAAGGTTGGCACGAAGGTCGCGGGCATTCGGCTCGTGCCCGGCGGCGCCGGCGGCCACGACATCGATGCAAAGGTGCCGGGCTTCGGCAAGATGCAGCTCAAATCGAGCGTCGTGAAGCGCGCGTGACGGCGGCGGCCACAGTCGAGTACTGACCGCGCCAGCTCGGCTGCCTCCGATGGCCGCTCACGCGTTGCGTGCCAGGGCGCTCAGCGCGTCGCTTCCGAACCGGCGGTTGCGGCGTAACGGTTGCTGAGGGCTGCGC
>JAGNOB010000180.1 GCA_017990305.1 Leucobacter sp. | reverse complement strand
GGCAATAGCGGGGCGTCGGTCGCGACGACGACAATCACGCTGCCCGCACCCTGGACCGCACCGCTTCCCGCACCAGCCTCACGCTCGAACCAACCCGAGGTCTCCATCGGGTTAGGGGCCGCCGACTCGGGGCCGAGCCTGCGCCCCGCCACCCGCAGCTCTTTGCGAGAACCGAAGTTCGCCTGGAGCAGGACACCGACGGTCCACGCGGAATCGCCAGAGCGGACGATACGCGAGGAGGTCCCTGTGCCGCCCTTGAAGCCGTAACAGTTCATGCCGGTGCCGCCGCCGACGTTGCCTTCTGCGAGCGGCCCGGAAGCGGCGTTCTGCAGCGCTGTGACCGCGTGTTCTGGCTGCACGATCTCTGCGTTGATCGAGTTGAGGTAGCCATCCCAGGTCTCGCCGACGGTCGGCAGCAACCACTGGGCGGCGGCAGCGGGGTGCTCCTGCGCCATCCATCGATCCACGCCCTGGTGTACCGGACCGATCGCGTGTGAGTTCGTGATTGCGATGGGCGCTTGCAGCTGCCCGGCCTCCTCGATCCAACTGCGGCCGGTGAGCTCTCCGTTGCCGTTGAGCACGGCGATTCCCGCCGCGCACGGCTGTGCTGCCGCGTCCTTACCGCGCGGCAGAATTGCCGTTACGCCGGTGCGAGCGACGACGGGGGAGTCCTCAACGATGGTGACATAGCCGACTTCGAGACCAGGCACATCCGTGATCGCGTTCCACTGGCCCGGTTCACCGTCGAAGGGGACGCCCAGTGCGCGTGCGCGAGTGGTGGTGTGCTCGCCAGGTTTCGAAGTATCGAACATTGTTTAATCCTTTCGGTTGTGCGTACACTACATCAAATCAGATTCACGGTGCAGATGATTGATCATTGTTCAACCATCTGTCCACGGCGACGAAGGAGTCACACATGTCTGACACAGCTTCTCCCGCAGCTGCCGCTGCGGGCTCCGAACGCGCCCACACGGCGCTCGCACGCGGCAGGCTCGGCACCTGGGACATCGTCTTTTTCGTGGTGTCGGCCGCCGCACCACTGACAGTTGTCGTGAGCGGCGCGGCGACGTCGTTCCGCATGGGCGGTGTTGGGGCGCCGGGCGCGATCCTCTTCGCAGGTGCGGTGCTCATCTGCTTTGCCCTCGGCTTTACCGCAATGTCGAAGAGCGTTCGAAACGCCGGCGCCTTCTACGCCTATGTGTCCCGGGGCCTTGGCAAGCCCCTCGGGCTCGCGGTGTCGTCCGTGACAGTGTTCGCGTACATTGCACTCGTCGTCTGCTTTTACGGGTTTATCGGTTTCTTTGGCCAGTTCACCTTCGCCGAATTGCTCGGAATCGATCTGCCGTGGGGGTTCTGGTCGCTGCTGGCGGTGGCCCTCGTAGCCCTGCTCGGATACAACAAGATCGATGTCGGCGCGAAAGTCTTGGCGGTGTTGCTGACACTCGAGGTCGCGATCCTGCTCGTACTTGCCGTCGCCGTACTCCTCGACGGCGGCCCGGAACCCTGGAGCTTCGCGGGCTTCGACCCGAAAAACGTGTTCTTCGCGACCGGCGCAGGCTCACTCTTCGTCATCGGGTTTGGCGCCTATCTTGGCTTCGAGAGCACCGCAATCTACGCGGAGGAAGCGAAGCAACCCGAGAGGACGGTGCCGCGGGCGACGATCATCGCTGTCGCCTTCCTCGCGATCTTTTACGCGTTCACGTTCTGGCTGCTCACCGTCGCGTTCGGAGCGGAAGGCGTTGTAGCCCTGGCCCGAACCGACACCTTCGAAACGATGGTCATCACTGGCACCGAAGACATCGCGGGTCCCGCCGCCGCGTTCGTGATGAAGATCCTGATTGTGACGAGCTTTTTCGCGTGCGTGCTGTCCTTTCACAATGCCTCCACCCGCTACCTCTTCTCCTTGGGTCGCGAGGGGCTGCTGCCGAGGGCACTCGCGCGCACCAGGGCCCGTAACGGTGCGCCGGTTGTCGCGAGCGGCACCCTCAGCGTGATCTCACTGATTGCAGTCGTGATCGCGATCGTGGTGCAGGCCGATCCATTCCTGGGGCTCGCGCTGTGGACGTACGCGACCGGTGTCCAGGGGCTCGTATTCGCGCAGGCTGTCGCCGCGATCGCGGTGTTCTGGTACTTCGTGAAGGACCGCCGCGGCCACTCAATCTGGCGAGTCATCATCGCTCCGGCAATCGGCGCACTCGGACTGATCGTTGGCTACAGCCTGATCTTTACCAACTTCGAGGTCGTGACCGGGCTCGAAGGGCCGATCAACCAGGTGCTGCTGCTTCCGACCCCCATTCTCTTCATCGGTGGCATCATCGTCGGGCTCGTCCTCAAGAAGCGCAAACCCGCCTACTATGCGGGGCTGACCGAGAGCGTGCAGGTGTTGCCGTCAGAGCCGTCGCCCCCAACCACATAGGGTGGGAGGCATGAACGCGACCGCGCGAAGACACCTCCAGCGACGAGACGAAATCGTTCGTGCGTTCTGGCGGGTGGCTCGCTCACGCCCGCAGCGACCGGTGAACGTCAGGTCTGTGGCGGCGGAAGCAGCTATGAGCCCGGCAAACGTACTGCACTACTTCACCAGCTTGAACGAACTCCAGATCACCGCGCTCAACGGCGCTTTGGAAGAGTTCTTCGAGCAGCGCCAAGCGATCGTAGACCGCGATGAGAGCGCGACTGCGCGGATCTACGCGATGATCGAGGCGGGTATCCCTGACGAGATCAGTGATGAACTCCGGCACGTCTACGAGAGCGTCTCGATCCTCGCCGATCATCCCGAGTATCTTCCCGCGCACCGGTCGCTCACCGACCGCCAGGTGATGCTGTATCGCACACTGATCGGGATTGGCGCTGGGACCGGTGAATTCACGCTGGCGTCACCGGCCGATTTCATTGCGCGCAACCTTGTCGCGCTCGAGGACGCGTACGATCTCTACCCACTCGTGGGTGATCGCACTCCTCGTGAGCTCTGCCGGGCGGCCACGAGAAGCTACGCGCAGCTTGCCCTCGGGATAGCAGCTGAATCGCCGAACGACGAATAGCAACGGGTTGGGGCCGGGGCGCGAACGCGCCCCGGCCCCAACCCGTTGAATGACTAGAGCGTGTTGCCGAGCTTGAAGCCCTTGTCGCCCTCTTCGTCACGCGTGTACGAGAAGCCGTCAGCGCCGATCGTCACGGCCATCTCGCTGGCGTCGGTGCGTGCGACGACCTCGCGCGGCTTGCCGTCGAGATCGAGCACGAGCGAGCCCTCGGTGTACCACGACGGGACAACGGGGTTGCCCCACCAGTCGCGGCGCTGGTTGTCGTGCACGTCCCACGTGACGACAGGGTTGTCGGGGTCGCCCGTGTAGTAGTCCTGCGTGTAGATCTCGACGCGGTGACCGTCGGGATCGAGGATGTACAGGTAGAACGCATTCGAGACACCGTGGCGGCCCGGGCCGCGCTCGATGCGGTCTGACATGCGGAGCGCGCCGAGCTTGTCGCAGATCGCGAGGATGTTGTGCTTCTCGTGCGTCGAGAACGCGACGTGGTGCATGCGCGGGCCGTCGCCGCCCGTCATCGCGGTGTCGTGCACGGTGGGCTTGCGACGCATCCACGCGGCGTAGACGGTGCCCTCCTCGTCCTGAATGTCCTCGGTGACGCGGAAGCCGAGATCCTGCATGAACTTCACCGCGCGCGGCACGTCAGGCGTGATCTGGTTGAAGTGGTCGAGCCGCACGAGCGCGCCAGGCGTGTGGAGGTCGTAGCGCCACGAGAGCCGCTCGACGTGCTCGACGTCGTAGAAGAACTCGTAGGGGAACCCGAGCGGATCCTCTACGCGCACCGAGTCGCCGATGCCCTTCGTGAAGCCCTCCGTGCGGCGCTCAACGCGGCAGCCGAGTTCGGTGTAGAAGGCAACGGCTTTGTCGAGCTCTTCGGGGCTGCGGACGCGGTACGAGAACGCGGCGACCGCGGCGACGTCGCCCTTGCGGAGCACGAGGTTGTGGTGAATGAACTCCTCGAGCGAGCGGAGGTAGATCGTGTTCTCGTCCTCCTCGGTGACAGTGAGGCCGAGCACATCGACGTAGAACTCGCGCGACTTCGCGAGATCGGTGACGACGAGCTCCATGTACGCGCAGCGGAGAATATCCGGCGCGGGAACCGAGGGGGTGGGAACGGGGTTGTCGGTCACGATCGGCGCTTCCTTCGTGACGTAGAAGCCGGATGAGGTCTTTTCGCGACCCTTGAGCTCAGACATGCGTTGTCCTTCCGTATGGGGTGATGCTGGTGCGGGAAACTGGGTGGGTGGCGCCCGCTGCGGGCGCCACCGGGAGCGCTACTTGCTGGGGCCCGCGCCGAACTTCGGCGAGTGCGCCTCGTTGAGCGTGATGTGCACTGCCTGCTGGTCGGTGTAGAAGTCGATCGAGCGGTAGCCGCCCTCGTGGCCGAGACCCGATGCCTTCACGCCGCCGAAGGGGGTGCGCAGGTCGCGGACGTTGTTCGAGTTCAGCCAGACCATGCCGGCCTCGACAGACTGCGAGAAGTTGTGTGCGCGCTTGAGGTCGGACGTCCAGATGTACGCCGCGAGGCCGTACTTCGTGTTGTTCGCGAGCTCGAGCGCTTCCTCGTCGGTGTCGAACGGGGTGATCGCGACGACGGGCCCGAAGATCTCCTCCTGGAAGATGCGCGCGTCGGGAGCGACGTCCGCGAACACGGTCGGGGAAACGAAGTTGCCGACAGGGAAGCCCTCGGGGCGGCCGCCGCCGGCGACGAGCCGGCCCTCGGTCTTGCCGATTTCGACGTAGCTCATGACCTTCGCGTAGTGCTCGGGGTGCACGAGCGCGCCGACCTCGGTTGCTGGGTCGGAGGGGAGCCCAACGACAACGTTCTTCGCCCGCTCAGCGTAGCGCTCGACGAACTCGTCGTAGATCTCACGCTGCACGAGGATGCGGCTGCCCGCGGTGCAGCGTTCACCGTTCAGGCTGAACACGCCGAACACGGTAGCGTCGAGGGCCGCCTCGAGATCGGCATCCGCGAACACGACCGCTGGGCTC
>JAGNOB010000179.1 GCA_017990305.1 Leucobacter sp. | reverse complement strand
TCGGCCCGCCCTGGGGCCGCTGGGCGGCGGCGGCCGGTAGACCCAATCGCGACCGGGAAGCGCGAACGCGCTGAGGGTTGCAACCGCGAGCACCAGGCCGCCGAGCCGCACCGCCGGGATCGCAGCCTCAGTGAAGCCGTCGGGCGTGAGTGTCCCGCCAGCTGCAAGAAATACCGCTGTCAACACTGCGATGCCAAGCGCCACCCCGATCTCCCGCGTCGTCGAGTTCGTTCCAGACGCCGTGGCCTGATCCTCCCGCGGCATCCCCGCGAGCACGGCGGTCGCGAGCGGCGCGAACACGAGCCCCATTCCGACTCCGGCGAGCACAAGCGGCGGCACGAACGTTGCGTAGGCAACGTCGGGGTCCATCACCGCAGCGATGTAGAAGAGCCCCGTTGTCATCAGCACCAGTCCCGCAATAATCACCGGTCGGGTCCCGATGCGCGGCGTGAGCAGCCCCGTGAGTGGGGCCACGATGAGTGGGGCAAGCGTCCACGGCATCGTCATCACCCCCGCGCGGAGTGGGCTGAATCCCTGCACCACCTGCAGAAACTGGATCAGGATGAATACCGAGCCAAAGATTCCCAGCGAGAACAACAGCCCCACGATGTTCGCTACAGAAAAGCTCCGGTTCCGAAACAGTCGCGGTGGCAGCAGCGGTGCGACGGCCCTCCGCTGCCACCACGCGAAGCAGGCGAGGAGCACTCCCCCGCCCACCAGCGGCACGAGAACTTCCGCGCTGCTCCACCCCGCCTCGTTTCCACGGACAATGCCGAAAACGACCCCGACGATCCCGATTCCGGCGAGCAGAATTCCTGCGATATCGACGGGTGCGGCTCGGCCGCGAGATTCGGGGAGCGCACACCAGACAAGCGGCAGGCACACGACGCCAACCGGAACGTTGAGCCAGAAAATGGCTTGCCAGTTCAGGCCCTCAACCACCGCGCCGCCGATCAGCGGGCCGAGTGCGATGCCCAGGCCCGACACCCCACCCCAGATCCCGATCGCTGCCGGCAATCGCCGGGCCGGCACGGAGGTACTGAGCAGCGTCAGCGAGAGCGGCGTGACCGCGGCCGCCCCGGCTCCCTGGATCGCGCGCGCGAGGATCAGTTGCCAAGTTTCCACGCTGAGCGCGCAGCCAATCGATGCCAGGGTGAACACCGCTAGACCGAGGCTGAAGGCTCGGCGTCGCCCGAAGCGATCGGCCGCTGCCACTGCCACGGGGATCAGCGCCGCGAAACTCAGCGTGTAGCTGTTGATCACCCAGCTGAGTTCCTCAAGCGAGGCCCCCAGATCGGCACGGATCACCGGGAGGGCATTGATCACCACGAGATTGTCGAGCGCCGCCATGAACATGGGCAGCGACACCGCGACCAGGATGAGCCACAGCGGGCGGCGCGGGGCGGTCTGCGTCATAGTGATTCCATCATTGTCATCGACTGGGTACCCCTCACGCTAGTGCGCGGCTGAGACATGTCAACTGCAGCGGGTCAGCAGCGTGCGGTCATGGAGACCGCTGCCCCGCCCCAGTCACACTGCCGCACAAGAGGACAGCGTCAGGGGATGGCGATATTCGACCGATCGGTCTAAACTTCAAACGATTGGTTTATTTCACACATTCGACACAAAGGAGAGTCGCGTGATTGATGCACCCCCGCACGTACCGCAAGCCGAGCTCACTGTCCGAAGACCGCGGGAGCGGATCGAAAAACGTGCAATCGCCTGGTGGATGCTTCGCGCGCTCGTTCTTTGGGGCTGGCCCGTCGCAGTGCTGCTACTCCCCGCAATCGTCTGGCAGGCCACGCGCGTGTGGCTCACCGTGCCAATCATCGCCGCAGGCGTCGTGCTTCTCGCGAAACTCACGATTGAACCGTGGTATCGCTATATGACCCATCGCTGGGAGATCACAGATCACGCGACCTTTGCGTCCAGCGGGTGGCTCGTCCGGGAGTGGCGCGTCTCCCCGAGCACCCGCATACAAACAGTCGACGCGGTGCGCGGCCCACTCGAGAGGCTGCTGGGCCTCTCCACCCTCCGCATCACTACCGCTTCTTCTGCGGGAGCCGTCACAATCGCTGGGCTTGACCGCACGACCGCCGATATCGCGGTCGCACAGCTGGCGGCGGTTGCGGAAACCACCCAAGGAGACGCGACATGACTCCCCCGGACAGGCGCCCGGCGTCCACACACGCCCCCGCTTCTTCGTCTGGGGCGTGGCAGCGGCTCAGCGGTCGGATCATCTGGGTGGGGGTCGCGCAGATTGTGTTGAGCACGCTCCCGGCAGCCGTTGCGGTCGCGGTGTTCAGGGTCCCGCTCACCCCGTCAGCAATGTGGCCCTTCGCGATCGTGGTGTTTTTGGGCGTTGCCGAGGCAACAAGCGGGTTTCTGCGCTGGCGGTTCACGCAGTACAGAATCTCCGACACTGAGGTTGAACGTCGCACCGGAATATTCGTGCGCCGTTACCGCGCAGTGCCCCGCGACCGGATCCGCAGCGTGGACACCCACGCAAAGCTCAAGCACCGCCTCATCGGGCTGCGAGTCGTGGAGATCGGTGCGGGCCAACAGCTCGCCGCGGGCGAAAGCGCGTTCACGCTCGACGCTTTGCCCCAACGGGAAGCCGAAAAGCTGCGCACCCTGGTATCGCACGACGGCCCTTCAGCTACCGCGCAGGCGTCTCGACAGCTCAGTGCCGATCCACCAGTGGCGACGGCCTCGACTTCGACTTCGACTTCGACTTCGACTTCACCACCGAACGTCCCACAGCAGCCCCCAACTACGCCGTCCACTGACCAGGTGCGTGTGCTCGCACGACTACGCCCCGCGTGGGTTCTCTACAACTTGTTTGGTGTTGGCGGTTTCGCCATGGCAGCTGGACTGCTGTGGGGTGGCTATTGGTTAGCACAGTCACTCGGCCTTGACTTGCTCCCAATCGCGGCACGGAGTGTGGGCTGGGGAGAATTCAACCCAGTCGTAACGGCCGCGATTATCCTCGTGGCGACAGGCCTACTGGGAGCGTTGGGGATGTCCATAGCCTTCTTCATCACCAACTGGTCGTTCTCGCTCGCTCGCATCACGACCCCTGAGACCTCCGTACTCCGCACGAGACGGGGCTTGGTGAATACTCGAGAGATCTCCAGAGATGCCGCGCGTATCCGCGGTCTGTCGATCTCCGAACCGCTGTTCTGGCGGTGGATGGGAATGACCGACACCTCCCTCATCACCACGGGGCTCAGCTTGTGGGCTCCCGCCGAGCCCACTGCTCTGCTCCCCCGTGGGCCGAAGCGCGTCGCAGTGGCGGTCGCGTCTGAGGTGCTTGGCAGTCCGTGTCCGGTTTCCGCCCAACTGACCCGCCCGCCCCAGGCCGCGCTGCTCCGGCGCGCGTCATGGGCCACGACGAGCGCTATCGCTGTTGTCGCCTTCCTCGCTCTTCCTGTTGCCTCCGGGCTCCTCCCCACCTGGTCCCTCTTCGCCTCACTCGCAGTGTGGCTCCTCGCACTGACTGCTGCGATCGTGTCGTACCGCGCCCTAGGGCACGCCGTTTCTGGCAACTACATCGTCGTGCGTTCCGGGCTCATCAACAGGCACACCTCAGCACTGTCCACAGACGCAGTCAGCACCTTGGCGATACGCCAGTCCATCATTCAGCGCTGGCTGGGTGTGACTACCCTCAGCGCGATGACTTCCGCGGGCTGGTCCTCCTACTCAGCCTTCGACCTGCGGCCTACTGAAGCAGTGTCGCTCACACAACGCTGTCTTCCGAAGGAGCTTGGCCGCTTCGTCTCCGCGGACGCCGCTACGGAAAGACTGTGACACACGGGATATGACTCCTCCGTCTGAGCCGCGCACGTTCACTGAGGCGGCCCGCAGAGCACAGCTCATCGGGAGCGCAATTGAAGCTGTCAATGAGCTCGGCTACGCTGGCGCCTCGCTCTCTGCGATTGCTCGCAGGGCACACGTCGCAAAAAGCGCGATCGTCTATTATTTCGGCACGAAGGATTCACTCATGTCGGCGCTCATGGACCATGTATTTGCCAGGATGGGCGAGTCGATCGTGGCGGCCGTCGAGGCCCACACCACGGCTGCCGAGCAGTTGCGGGCCTACGTCACGGCTTTCCTCACCCACACCGGCCGCTACCGCTCCGAGGTGACCGCCGGAGTCGCAGTGGCCGTAGCGCACCGGGACTCCAGCGGCGTTCCAGCGTACTTGGCACACGAAGAGGACGACACGGCTCCGCTCCGCCAGATACTTCGAGCCGGAATCGACGAGGGCTCGTTCAGAGACCTCGACGTCGCACACGCAGCAGAAGCGGTTGAGGCCGTACTCGATGTTGCGGTGACGACTGTGCAGCGGGACCCCGACGCCAACCTCGAGAAACTCGGCGAGGAGCTCATGCGGTTTATCGCCCAGGGGCTCTCATCGTGCTCACCCGAGGCGGCGTAGTGTTGCCGTCTGCATCACCCGGGTCTCGGGTGAGGGCGGACGATACGCTAGATCGAGAGCCCGCCGTCGACGGTGAGCACGTCGCCCGTGATGTAACCCGCCTCGTCGGAAGCGAGGAAGCCGATTGCGGGCGCGATCTCAGCGGGCTCCGCGAAGCGACCAAGAGGGATCTGCGCTTCGAGCTCCGCGTAGCGCTCCTCCGGGATCGAAGCCACCATACGGGTCGCCGCGTTGGGGGAAATCGCGTTCACCGTGATCCCGAAGCGGGCAAGCTCGCGCGCCGCGGTCTTCGTGAAGCCAATAATGCCGGCCTTTGCCGTCGAGTAGTTGGTCTGGCCGGGGTTGCCGTGCAGGCCGGCATACGACGTGACGTTGATAATTCGCCCGCGGCCCTGCTCACGCATGTGTGGCACCACAGCGCGCGAGAACCGGAACGTGCCGCCGGTGTGGGTCGCAAGAACCGCCTCCCAGTCTGCGTCTTCCGCTTTCCACAGCATGCGATCGCGGAGAATCCCCGCGTTGTTGACGAGCACATCGACACGGCCCGTGGCCTCGACAATGTGCGCGATCGCAGCATTCACCTGTTCGGTATTGGTGACATCCGCCTGGATCG
>JAGNOB010000178.1 GCA_017990305.1 Leucobacter sp. | reverse complement strand
CAGGGATGCGCACCGACCGATGTGCACAGGCGAGGCGTGCCTGAGGGGGCGGATCCGCTCCAACGGGGGAGGGCGGCTGCGCTTACGCTGCTTGCAGGGCCCGGAAGGGTCCAGATCAACGGAGATCAGAAAGGCAAGGCATCCTTATGTCTGCAACCCCACCGGAGGCCCGACTTGCCGATGACGAGCACCTCTCAGTGCTCGGCTACGAGGGCAAGTTCGACCGCTCCATGAGCCTCTGGGCGAACTTCGCCCTCGGCTTCACCTACCTCTCGCCGCTCGTCGGTGTCTACTCACTGCTCGCAGTCGCGCTCTCGACCGGCGGCCCGCCCTCAATCTGGTGGATCGTTATTGTCGCGTGCGGCCAGCTGCTCGTGTCCCTTGTCTTTGGCGAGGTTGTCTCGCAGTTCCCGATCCACGGTGGCGTCTACCCGTGGGCCCGCAGACTCTGGGGCCGCCGCTATGCGTGGATGGCTGCCTGGGTGTACATCTGGGCGATGATCGTCACGATCACCTCGGTTGCTGAGTTCGGCGCCGGCTTCATCACCAGTCTGTTTGGGATCGAGCTCACCGCTGAGACGACCCTCTTCACTGGGCTCGGTTTGCTCGTCTTCGCGCTGCTCATCAACTTCTCGGGCACGAAGGGCCTCGCCCGAATCGCCCGCATCGGGCTCGCAGCCGAGCTCATCGGTGTGATCGGTCTGGGCCTGTACCTCCTCCTCTTCCAGCGCAAGCAGGAGTTCTCGGTGTTCTTCGACACCATGGGTGTCGAAGGCGAAGGCTCATACGTGCCAGTCTTCCTCGCGTCCGCACTCGCTGGCCTGTTCCTCTTCTACGGCTTCGAAGCGTGTGGTGACGTCGCGGAGGAGGTCGAGGATCCGGCGCGCCGCATCCCGAAGGCGATGATGATGACGATCCTCGTTGGCGCGGTATCTGCGCTGTTCTCCTTCGCAGGCTACGTGCTCGCCGCCCCCGACCTCGAGGGCATTGTCTCCGGTGAGATCACCGACCCGATCCCCGCGATCCTCGAGGCGACGCTCGGCACAGTTGGCGCGAAGATCTTCCTCGTTGTGACGGTACTCGCGTTCGTGTCGTGCGTGCTCAGCCTGCAGGCTGCGGCATCGCGCCTGCTCTACTCTTTCGCGCGTGACGGCATGCTGCCGGGACACACCTGGCTCTCGAAGGTCTCACCGCGCACGAAGGTGCCGACAAACGCGCTCATCGTGGCGTGCACGGTTCCCGCACTCATCTGTGTGCTGATCTACTTCAACGACGGCATCCTGGTTCCGGTCACGTCGTTCGCGATTCTCGGCATCTATGTTGCGTTCCAGATGGTCGTGCTCGCCTCGCTTCGGCAGCGATTCAAGGGCTGGAAGCCTGCCGGTCCGTTCTCGCTCGGCGCCATGGGCATCGTCGTGAACATTGCGGCGCTCGCGTACGGCGTCTTCGCGATCATCTTGCTGGCGAAGCCGGACTCGGGCGGCACGTTCTTCCAGAACTACGTCGTGCTCATCGGGCTCGGTGTCGTACTCGTCACCGGGCTGCTCTACCTGTTCATTGCGCGACCGGACACGAAGTCGACGGCGCCAGAGGGCGACGCGCGCGCGGTCGCCGATGAGATCCGCCGCCGGACGGGCCGCATCGAGGTCCCCTAACCCGGGTACGCTGCGCTCGAACTCGCCCGCTGTGCTACTGGCGGGCGAGTTCGAGCTCGTAGAGCCCGAACACGATCGGCGTCACGATCGTGAGGTAGAGGATGCCGATGAACAGCGCGTATGTGAGGGTAAAACCGAAGCACGCGAGCGCGTTTCCCCGCTCCCCGAAATGGGTGAGCACCTTGCGCACGAGTGCCGTCGGGTGGCGCACATCCCAGCTGTTGAGCCGCAGATAGCGTCCGAGGTACATGCCAAGGCCAACAAGCAGCAGCACGATCGCGAGGAGGATCATCGAGCGCGGCTTGAAGAAGGAGAGCGCCTGGTCGTCGCCGAGCACGACGCTGAAGAGCAGCTGCGCGACGAACACGTTCACGATCGTGTTGATGACCCCACTCATGGCGAGGGAGATCACGAGGATGATGTCGTACCAGAGCGGCACAGGGTCGTCCTCGGAACGGTGCGACTGGTTGAGCTCCGTGATGAGGTAGCTCGCGTTTGGCAGCATGAGCAGCCACGCAACGCCCAGTACTGCCACGACCGAGAACGCGAGCACCTGGCTCACGAGCAGCAGGTTGACAATCGCGATGAAGGCGAGTGCGAGCAGCAGGATGGGCAGCATCGACAGCATGATGTTCCAGAGCATGGGCCGGTACAGCTTCGTGCGGTACACGGCCGCGCGGAGAATCACGAGTGTCGCCGCATACACGTTGAGGATCGCGGCGCCGATGAAAAGAAACAGCATGCGTTCAGCTTAGGTGCGGGTAGTCAGGCGCGCCCGCGTAGGCTAGTGGGGTGCCCCGTTTCATTCGCGTGATCGCCCCTGCCGTGCTCCTCGCTGCAACCCTCGCAGCGGTCTTCTGGGGACTCTCCATCGGCGGGGCAGCGAACGAGCGTGATCTCGCAGATCCAGGCGCCGTCGTCCGCTACGGTATGCCGCTGCTGCGCACCCTCGTGAACGTCGCGGTTGCTGGCCTCATCGGGTCGCTCGTGATGGCGGTGTGGGCATTTTCTGCCGAACGACGTGAGTACCGGATTGCCCTCGACGTCGCAGCCGGATCCGCCGCGGTGCTTACCGTCGCCTCTGGTGCGACCCTCATGTTTACGTACAGCGACCTCGCCTCAATGCCGTTCTCGGCTTCCCCGACCTTCGGGGCGGGCCTCGCCCAGTTCGTCACTGAGGTCGAGCTGGGCCAGCTGTGGCTGTGGGAGCTGCTCATCGCGGCTGTTGTGACAGTCCTCGCGTTTGCCGTGCGCGGCCGCAGGCTCACGCTGCTCGTGCTCATCCTCGCGCTCTTCACAACACTTCCCCTCGCCCAGCAGGGCCACGCAGCAGGTGCCTCTGGCCACAGCCAGGCAGTCAACTCGCTGCTCGTGCACCTCGTCGGCGCATCGGTGTGGCTCGGCGGCCTGCTCGTGCTCATGTTCATCTCGAACGCCGTGAATCGTGAGCGGCTCGCAGTGCTCGTCTCGCGCTACTCGGGCATCGCGCTCATCGCGTTCATCGCCGTGAGTGCATCCGGCGTCGTCAGCGCCTGGCTGCGTATCGGCTCCCTCGACGCACTCTTCGGAACCGGGTATGGCAAGCTCATCATCTTGAAGGTCGTCGCCCTCGTCGGCCTCGGCGTGTTCGGCGCCCTGCACCGGCAGCGACTCATTCCCCGCATCGCGAAGAGCGACCGCGGTATGCGCGTGTTCGCATGGTTCGTGGTCGCCGAGCTCGCCCTCATGGGTCTCGCGAGCGGCATCGCGGGGGCCCTCGGCCGCACCGCGACTCCCGTGCCGCTTGAGCCTGCGGATGAAGCCATTGGCGCCTCCCCAGCTGAGATTCTCACCGGAGACCCGCTTCCGCCCGAACTCACGCCGATGAGTTTCCTCACCGAGTGGAAGTTCGATCTCGCCTGGGGCCTCGTCGTGTTCTTCGGCATCGTGTTCTACATCGCGGGAGTGCTCAGGCTCCGCAAGCGGGGCGACAAGTGGCCGGTCGGCCGCACGATCGCCTGGATCTGCGGCATGGTGTTCCTCTTCTACTCGACGAACGGCGCCTTCAACGCCTACGAGCAGTACCTCTTCAGCGTGCACATGCTCGGGCACATGATGTTCACGATGCTCATCCCGCTCGTGCTCGTGCTTGGCGCACCAGTCACGCTGCTGCTACGAGCCACAGACAAGCGGTCTGACGGTTCGTGGGGCACGCGCGAGTGGGTCATGTGGGGGCTGCAGACACCGTGGTCGAAGATCGTCACCAACCCTGTCGTCGCCGCCGCCGTCTTCGTCGGCTCCCTGTGGGTGTTCTACTTCTCCCCGATTCTGCGTTGGGCGACCTCGGAGCACCTCGGACACCAGTGGATGATCATCCACTTCCTCATCTCCGGCTATCTTTTCAGCCTCACGATGATCGGTGTTGACCCGGTGCCGAACCGCGCACCGTACCCATTCCGGTTGGTGATCCTCTTTGCCACGATGGCCTCGCACGCGTTCTTCGGCGTGACGATGATGACAGGCGACTCACTGTTCCTTGCCGACTGGTTCGGCGCGATGGGTCGCACCTGGGGTGCCACACCGCTCGCAGACCAAGCTGCCGGCGGTGGTATTGCGTGGGGCATCGGCGAGTTGCCGACCCTCGCCCTCGCGCTCGTCGTCGCGGTGCAATGGTCACGCAGCGACACGAAGGAACAGAAACGCAAAGACCGTGCCGCCGAGCGCACGGGAGACGCCGAACTCGAAGAATACAACGCCATGCTCGCTGCGCAGGCAAAGCGTGACGCAGCGCACGACGAACGACGCTGACAGTGAACCGGACAGGCGGGCAATGACGCAAGCACAGGAACGTATGCGCGACCACAGTAGGGCACCGTACGCGGAGGCACTCAGACGGCACGCTGACCACGATCCGCTGATGTTCATGGTGCCGGGTCACGCCGCCACCGCCTCAGGCATGTCCCACCAACTCGCCGATTTTGTCGGCGAACGCGCCCTCCGACACGACATCCCGCAGCTCGTTGACGGGATCGATGCCGGGCCGGACAGCCCGCTCGAACAGGCGGTCGCGCTCGCAGCAGACGCGTGGGGCGCCAGGCGGGCATGGTTCCTCGCGAACGGTTCCTCACAGGGGAACCGGATGGCGGTGATCGGGGTCGGAACCGGCGTCGCCGACGGTGCGGTTGTCGCGCAACGCAGCGCACACTCCAGCTTCCTCGACGGGCTCGTCGTGACTGGGCTGACGCCAGAGTGGGTGTTCCCCGAGTACGACTCGCGCCACGGCCTCAACCACGGCCTCACGCCAGCCGCGCTCGCCGCCGGATTCGATCGGGCAGCCGCAGCCGGTGAGCGCCCGAGTGCTGCCTACGTGATCTCCCCGAGTTACTTTGGTGCGGTGTCGGACATCGCAGGGTTGGCGGAGGTCGC
>JAGNOB010000177.1 GCA_017990305.1 Leucobacter sp. | reverse complement strand
GACCCAGAGACGCTCGAGCTGGGACCCTGGATCGCGACAGAGCTGCCCGAGGTGAACGCCGACGCAACCGAATACACCTTTACGCTGCGCGATGACGTAACCTACTCCGACGGCTCGAAGCTCACCGCCGAGAACGTAGTGAAGAACCTCGACCTCTATGGCAAGGGCGATGCGGATCGCGCGCTCACTCCCTCCGAAGCGATCAACAACTACGACAGGGGTGAGGTCGTCGACGCGACGACGGTGAAGTTCTTCTTCACCGCGCCATCGCCTGGCTTCGCGCAGGCAGTCTCGACAATCAACTCCGGGCTCGTGTCAGACGCGACACTCGACCTCGACAGTGAGGGCTTCGGTCCTGGCAGTGCGACCCAGGTCATCGGCAGCGGCCCATTCGTCGTCGCCGATGAAAAAATTGGGACTGAGACTGGACTCACCGTGCGCGAGGATTACGACTGGGCGCCAGCCGGCGCAGCGCACGATGGCCGCGCCTACCTTGACGGAATCACCTACACTGTCGCAGCCGAGAACAGTGTGCGTGTCGGCACAGTCGTTGCGAAGCAGGCCGACGTTGCGCGGCAGATCCCCGCACCAGACGAGCCACAGTTTGCTGCTGACGGCCTGTCGGTGATCGCCGCTTCGACGAACGGCGTGACGAACAGCCTGAACTTCCGATTCACCAACCCACTGCTCAGCGACATCCGTGTACGCCAAGCCATCATTGCGGGCATCGACCGCGAGAAGATCGTTGAGACGCTCTTCACCGACAGCTACCCCCTCGCAACTGGAGCGCTCGCGACGACCGCGCTCGGTTACGTCGACACCTCCGAGTATTACTCGTACGATCCTGAGCAGGCTGCGAAGCTGCTCGCTGACGCCGGGTGGAAAGCCGGCAGCGACGGCGTACTCGAGCAGGGCGGCGAGCGGCTCAGCCTCACGTTCAACGAGGCAATGCCGCAGCCCCGCTCGAAGGAGGTAGTGACCCTCATCCAGGAGCAGCTCGCAGAGCTCGGCATCGAGGTAAACCTCTTCTCCGGCGACTACGCAGCGCAGACCGCAGCGAGCCTTGACCCGGACACCGTGCAGGTCTATCACTCGATGGTCGGCCGCGCCGACTACGACGTGCTGAAGTCGCAGTTCTTCTCGACGAACCGGAACACCCTGCTCAATTACGACACGGCGAGCGAGAAGAATGCCGATCAGCAGCTCGACGACCTCCTCGCTCGGGTTGCCTCGGCGCCGACACCGGAGGAGCGCGCGGCAGCGTCCGAGGCGGCGCAGCTCCATCTCGCCGAGCAGGCCTACATCCTGCCCCTCTTCGAGGAGCCGCAGGTCTTCGGGCTCACTGACGCCGTGCAGGGCTTCGGCACCGAGTCGGTAGGTCGCCCGAACTTCTACAGCACCTGGCTGAACCGCTAGCCACGGCCCCACCCACCACACCCCAATTCCCGGAAGGAACGTCCAGATGCCGTTCATCGTGAGGCGCGTGCTGCAGGCGCTCGTCGTGCTGCTGCTCGCGTACACGGTCGCATACGTGCTGCTGTCGGCGCTGCCGGGGGACGCCGTGCTCGCTCGCTACGGCAACCCCGAGCTCGGGCTCTCGCCCGATCAGCTCGATGCGATTCGCCAGAGCTTCGGTGCGGATCGTCCGCCGCTCGAGCGCTACGTCGAATCAATCTGGGCGTTCCTGCGGGGTGACCTCGGATACTCGGTGAACAGCGGAGCAGCGGTGACGACGCTCCTCGCCACCGCCCTCCCATCGAGCCTGGTGCTCGCCCTGTCAAGCCTTGTCGTCGCGGTGTTCCTCGCCGTGACCATCGCGTTCACCGCGAGCTATGGGGGAGCAGCATGGCTGCGACGCTTCTTCCGGGGTCTCCCGCCGCTGTTCGTGTCGCTCCCCGTGTTTTGGATCGGCATCATGCTGATCCAGGTCTTCTCGTTCCAGCTGGGTCTCGTGCCCGCCATCGGGGCGACCGGGCTGCAGGGCCTCGTGCTGCCCGTGCTGACGATCGCGATCCCGATCGCCGCTCCGCTCGCGCAGGTGCTCCTGCGTTCCATTGACGAGGTGCGCACCCAGCCATTCGTCGCTGTCGTGCGGGCCCGCGGCGCGAGCACATCCTGGCTGCTCTGGCGCAACGTCGCACGCAACGCGCTGCTCCCGACGCTCACGATGGCCGGCGTGCTGTTCGGCGAACTCGTCGGCGGCGCGGTCGTCTCCGAGTCTGTGTTTGCGCGGGCCGGGATCGGGCAGCTCACCGCGCAGGCCGTAGCCACGCGCGATACTCCGGTGCTGCTCGCCATCGTCGTGCTGGCCGCGCTCGTGTTTGTGATCATTAATCTCGTCGTCGACCTGCTGTATCCGGTCCTCGACCCCAGGCTCCGCGCGGCATCAGCGACGGTGGCCGCGCCCGTGAAGGGGGCAGTCCGATGAGCATCCTCACCAGGCCGAACACACAGCAGCGGGCCGTGTCACGCCCGACCCAGCCAGGGTCCGCCGGTCGGCGGCGAGCGCGAGGCACCCTTGGCCTTGTGATTCCCGCCGCCGTGATCCTCCTGGGGCTCGCCTGGGCGATCGCGCCGGGCCTGTTCGCGCACGGTAGCCCGACCGAGACCGTCGGCCCCGCGCTGCAGGGCCCGAGCCTCGCACACTGGTTCGGCACGGATGCCACGGGGCGCGACCTGTACACGCGGGTCATCTACGGCGCCTCCGAATCGATCGTCGGTGCGCTCGTCGCGGTGCTCGTTGGTTTTGCGATCGGCACGACCATTGGGGTGCTCGCTGGATCTGTTGGAGGCTTTGTCGATGAGGCGCTCATGCGACTCATCGACGTGCTGCTCGCGATTCCGGCGCTGCTGCTGTCGCTGAGCATCGTGATCCTCCTCGGCTTTGGCACAACCAACGCGGCGATCGCTGTCGGCGTGACTTCGATCGCGGTGTTCGCGAGACTCGCGCGCTCCCAGGTCGTGAGCGTCAGGGTGAGCGAGTACGTCGAGGCCGCGTACGGCTCGGGCGGCACCTTCTGGTCGGTGCTGTGGCGGCATATCTTGCCCAACTCTCTCACCCCGGTCATCGCGCTCGCCGCCCTCCAGCTCGGGTCCGCGATCCTGCAGATCTCGACGCTCGGGTTCCTCGGTTATGGCGCTCCGCCACCCACCCCCGAGTGGGGGCTGCTCATCGCAGAGGGCCGCAACTACGTGGCGACCGCCTGGTGGCTCACTGTGCTCCCCGGGCTCGTCGTCGTCGCGATCGTGCTCGCCACCAACCGACTCAGCCACTTCATCCGAGGAGGAGATCCAGCATGACCGAACAGCAGCTGCTCAGCGTGCGCGACCTGCGCGTTGCATACTCCACGCCGTCCGGCACCGTTGACGCCGTTCGTGGCGTCTCCCTCGACGTTGCCCCGGGCAAGGTCACGGCGCTCGTCGGCGAATCAGGCTCCGGCAAAACCACAGTCGCCCAGTCGGTCATCGGCCTGCTCGCCGGCAACGGCAGTGTGACCGGCGGCGAGATCACCCTGTCGGGCGCAGCACGAGGTACCGAGCGCCTCACCGGGCTCTCGGAACGGGCGTGGCGCGGCGTGCGCGGCCAGCGGATCGGCCTCATCCCGCAAGACCCGGGCAATTCTCTGAACCCCGTTACTCGCATCGGCACGAGCGTTGGCGAGGCCCTCCGCATCCACGGTTGGCGCAACCGCCGAGCCGTCGACGCGCGCGTGCTCGAACTGCTCGATCGCGTCGGCATCGACGACCCCGAGCGCCGAGCGCGGCAGTACCCGCACGAACTCTCGGGCGGCATGCGACAGCGGGTGCTCATCGCAGCAGCGCTCGCACTCGAACCCGAGCTCGTGATCGCCGATGAGCCCACGAGCGCACTCGACGTCACGATTCAACAGACCGTGCTCGATCTCCTCGACCGGCTACGCCGCGAGACGGGCATGGGCGTGCTCTTCATCACCCACGACCTCGCGGTCGCCGCGGACCGCTCCGATTCGATCGTCGTGATGCGCGGGGGAGCAGTGCAGGAGGCGGGAGTTTCAGCCGAGGTGCTCGCGCGCCCTCAGTCTGACTACACGAAGCAACTGCTTGCTGACGCCCCCTCCCTTGCGCAGGTCGTCGTGCGGGAGCGAGTTAGCGCAGGCGGCCAGACCGTCTCCCCGCCAGCCGTCGCTGCCCTCGGCGGGGCCGAGCCGCTCGTGCGAGTGACCGGGCTCAGGCAGGAGTTCAAGACCCCGGGCCGTGGTGCACCGTTCGTCGCTGTCGACGATGTCTCCTTCAGCGTGCCGCGAGGCACTACCCACGCGATCGTCGGCGAATCAGGCTCGGGGAAGACCACTACGGGGCGTGCTATCGCGGGCTTCCAGCGGCCAACAGCCGGTACGATCACCGTTGGCGACACCGAGATCACGTCGGGGCGCCTCGCCCGCGACTTCCGGCGCCGCACACAGCTCGTGTACCAAAACCCGTACGGCTCCCTCGACCCGCGGCAGTCAATCGCCGCTGTGCTCGGAGAGCCGCTGCGAAACTTCGGCATCGGAACCGCGGCAGAGCGCGCGGAACGCACTGCCCACGCCCTCGAACTCGTTGCGCTCGCTCCCGAGATCGGGCAGCGCAGGCCGGGCGAGCTCTCGGGCGGGCAGCGGCAGCGCGTCGCGATCGCCCGCGCTCTTATCGTCGAGCCCGAACTTGTGGTGCTCGACGAGGCAGTTTCGGCGCTTGACGTGACTGTGCAGGCCCAGATCCTCCGTCTGCTCGCTGACCTGCAACGCGAACTCGGGCTCACGTACGTCTTCATCTCGCACGACCTCGCGGTGGTGCGGCAGATCGCCGACACGGTCTCCGTGCTGCAGCGCGGCACCCAGGTCGAGTACGGGAACGCAGCGCGCGTCTTCGCCGCCCCCGAACACGAGTACACGCGAACGCTGCTTGCTGCGATTCCCGGAGGCGGTGCGCGCGGAGCTGTAGCACCAGGCACCCCTCGCTCCGGTCATGCCGCGCGCGCGGCCGCCGCTGCACGCGACCTGCTCGCCGAAGCGCGCACCGACGCAGAGCTCGCGGGAGCGAACCGGTGAGATGCTCGCCGCACGCGCGCATCCTGATCCACCGAACCAGCCACACCAGACCCTCACCTCTCAAGG
>JAGNOB010000176.1 GCA_017990305.1 Leucobacter sp. | reverse complement strand
GCGATGAGCAGGGGCAGCGCGTCATCGACTGGCCTGACACGCGGCTCTATGGGACGGTTCACCGCCCCTCGCCAACACACGGGCTCGCTGCAGCCGACCGCGGTGAGGAAGCCACCAAGGAGACCGAGACCGACGCGATCACACGCATCGACGGCAGCCCGGTGCACGACCTCTTCTTCATGCCCGGCTACGAGCCGGGGCGCGACTGGGAGAACTTCGCCGACGAGGTTGTCGAGCTCGCGGAGGTGTGGGGCGTCGACCTCGTCGTACTGCTTGGTTCGATGTACTCCGACGCACCGCACTCGCGCCCGATCATCACTAGCGTCAGCTCGGAAGACCCAATTCTTCGCGACCGCTATGGCGCTGAACGCAGCGACTATGAGGGCCCCGTCGGGATAGTGACCGCGATCGACATCGCGCTCGAGGCAGCCACCATCGACAGCCTGTCCCTCTGGGTACAGGTGCCGCACTACGTGCATTCGGCGCCCTCCCCGAAGGCGACGCTCGCGATTCTTGACAAGCTCGAGGAGC
Organism: Leucobacter sp.; assembly: GCA_017990305.1. GTDB lineage: Bacteria > Actinomycetota > Actinomycetes > Actinomycetales > Microbacteriaceae > Leucobacter. The sequence goes on along the minus strand of JAGNOB010000176.1, from coordinate 4,610 downwards.
TGCTCGACATCGTGATCCCTCGCGGCGAGCTCTTCGCCCAGGCGACCGACTGGGAGAGCAATATCAACCGGATCGCCGAGAACGACGACGACATGACGCGCTATATCCGCAGCCTTGAAGAGGCACGGGACGACGCGCTCGCAGCGGAGACAACTGGCGACGCCCTCGCAGCTGAGTTCGAGAAGTTCCTCGAACAAGACTCGCGCGGGCAGTTCGGTGCAATCGACGCGGAAACCCTGTCTCCCAGCGACACACCGTCAGACAGTGAAGGCCCCGAAGAAGCTGGGAACCCAGCAGACGTCGACGGCGCACCAGACAGCGACGACCCCACAGACGCCGAGGGCCCAGCCAGCACGCGCTAACTGGGCCTTCGGCCGGCTTCTCCCCGCGCTACTCGGCGCTACTCGGCGCACTCGCTGGGCTGGAGCTGCACGCCAAGCAGCGCGTGCACGGCGTTTGCAATCAAGCAGGGGTCGTCGACGCCAGCGTCGAGCGCTGCGTCGAGCGTCGCGAGCATCACTGGGGTGTCGAGGTCGTTCGCCATCGCAGCGCGGAGTTGCTGGAGCACTACCGCGGCGGATGCGGGCTCCTCCGGCGTACGTGCGAGGCCCTCACGCCACGCCGCGAGTCGTCGTTCGGCCCGTTCGAGATCACTATCGAACCATTCCCACTCTGAGCGGTAGTGGTTGGCGAGCAGCGCAAGACGGATCGCTGACGGGTCGACGCAGTGTCCGGCGTGCGCCCCATCGAGCAGCTTCGAAACGAACACCAGGTTGCCCCGCGACTTCGACATTTTGTGGCCGTCGTACGACACGAGCGCCGCATGGCAGTATGCGTGCGCGAGCGGCTTGCCCGAGATTGCGGTCGCGTGCGCTGCGGTGAATTCGTGGTGAGGGAACACGAGATCGTGCCCGCCGCCCTGCACGGTGAACAGCTCTCCGAGCGCCTCACGCGCTATCACTGTGCACTCGATGTGCCAGCCGGGGCGGCCGATTCCGACGGCCGACTCCCAGCTCGGTTCGCCCTCGCGTGCGGCGCGCCAGAGCAGCGGATCGAGCACGTCTCGCTTGCCCTCACGCTCGGGGTCTCCCCCGCGCTCGGCGCTCAAGGTTTCGAGCAGGTCGCGCTCGTACGGTGCGACATCGCCGAGTCGCCACTGCGACTCCTTTTGCGCGCCTCGCACGTCGAAGTAAATGTCGTCGCCCTCAGATTCAGGCGTTGGCACGGTGTACGCGAAGCCACGCTCAATGAGCTGCTTCACCCCATACGCGATCTCGTCGATTGCCTCGGTTACCGCAACGAAGTGGGCAGGTGGGATCATGCCGAGGCGGTGCATATCGGAGCGGTATAGCCCGATCTGCTCGTCGGCAAGAGCTCGCCAGTCGACACCGGTGTCGTTCGCCCGCTCGAGCAGCGGATCGTCGATGTCGGTGATGTTCTGGGCATATACCGTCTCGATACCGGCGTCGCGCCATGCACGCTGCATGATGTCAAAAGTGAGGTAGGTAAAGGCGTGACCAATGTGCGTCGCGTCGTAGGGAGTAAGCCCACACACGTACAGCGTTGCGCGGTCATCCTGAATCGCGGGGTGCTCCATGCGGCCCGTCGCCGTGTTGAAGAGTTTCGGCGCTTCACCCGATCCTGGCAGCTCGGGGATCACGGGCGGGGTCCAAGTTCTCACGGGGTAGCTCCGATCGCAGCCTGGGCAGCGACCTCGCCGCCGGGGGTCAAGACGCCGGTAAGCAGCAGCGCGATGATCACGCCGCCAATGAGCACGCGGTAGATCACGAACGGCATGAAGCTTCGCTTCGAGATGTAACGCATGAAGAAGCCGATCACGACGAGCGCGATAGCGAACGCAACGATTGTCGCGACAATCGTCATGCTCCACGGAGCCTGGTTCTCTGGCGACTTGATGACTTTGAAGACCTGGTAGAAGCCCGAGCCAAGCACAGCGGGGATGGCGAGCAGGAACGAGTAGCGAGCCGCGGCCTCACGCTTGTACCCCATAAAGAGGCCTGCGGTGATGGTTCCACCCGAGCGTGAGACGCCGGGAATGAGAGACGCCGCCTGCGCGAGGCCATAGATGAGGCCATGCTTCCACGTGAGCTTCTCGATGGGACGCACTTTCGACCCCAGCCGGTCGGCAACGCCAAGCAGCAGACCGAAGACAATGAGCGAGATTGCAGTGAACCAGAGCGACCGCAGCGTCGTCTCGATCGCATCTTGGAACAGGAGACCGAGTACAACGATCGGGATCGTGCCGAGAATGATCCACCAACCCATTTTTGCGTCTGGATCGTTCCGGGGAACCGTCTTTCCGGATAGCGAGCGGAACCATTGCCCAATGATTCGCACGATGTCTCGCCAGAAGAAGACGATGACCGCCGCTTCGGTGCCGATCTGAGTGATCGCTGTAAACGCTGCTCCGGCATCACCGATGCCAAGGAGTTCGCTCGTCACCCGAAGGTGTGCACTCGAAGAAACCGGCAGGAACTCAGTGAGCCCCTGAACGATGCCGAGGATGATCGCCTCGAAAATACCCATGCGGTGGTGACCTTCCGTCTCATGGCGCGCGCTGCGGGCCGTCGTCCAGACTAGCCCAAGCGGTACTGAGGGATCAGTAAGCGCGCAGCAAGTCCGCGAGCACGCGGTGGCCGAAATCAAGCGCGTCAAGGGGCACACGCTCGTCGACTCCGTGGAACATCCCGGGGAAGTCGAGATCCGCTGGAAGCTTCAGCGGGGCGAAGCCGTATCCGGTGATACCGAGCCGGGCAAGCGCCTTATTGTCGGTACCTCCCGACAGCATGTACGGCAGCACTTTCGCGCCGGGGTCATGCGTTTCGAGAGCGGCCTTCATCGCGTCGACGAGTTCACCCGCGAAGGGGACCTCAAGGCCGATGTCCGAGTGCACGATCTCGATTTCGATGTCGTCGCCGACGATGCGTTGGATCTCTGCACGCACCTGCTCCTGCTCGGTCGGTAGCGTGCGCACGTCCACGAGAGCCTCGGCCGTGTCGGGAATCACGTTGTGCTTGTACCCCGCAGTGAGCACCGTCGGGTTCGAGGTGTTGCGCAGACTCGCCTGAATGAATCCGGCCCCCTTACCGAGGCTGAGCACGAGCTCCTCTGGGTTGATTTCCCTCGGATCCTCCCCGACGAGCTTCGCGATCTCATCAACGAGTTCGCGCGTCGTGTCACAGAGCGCGATCGGCCATTCGTGGCGCCCGAGCGCCGCAATGGCCTCTGCAAGCCGGGTGACCGCGTTGTCGTGCCAGACACGCGAGCCGTGAGCGGCTGTGCCGCGTGCACGTAGCCGGATCCAGTCAAGTGCCTTCTCGCCCGTCTGAATAAGGTAGGCACGATTGCCTGCAATGTCGATCGAGTAGCCGCCGACCTCGCTGATGGCGGTGCCCGCCCCTGCGAACAGTTCGGGGTAGTGCTCGACCAGGTGGTGCGAGCCGTAGATGCCGCCGTTCTCTTCGTCCGCGAAGAACGCGAGGATAATGTCGCGCCTCGGCTGCTCGCCAGCACGGAGGATCTCAGCAATCGAGGTGAGGATCATGGCGTCCATGTCCTTCATATCAACGGCGCCGCGACCCCAGAGCAGGCCATCCTTGATGACGCCGGCGAATGGATCGACCGACCAGTTCGCGGGATCCGCCGGAACAACGTCGAGGTGGCCGTGCAGCACGAGTGCCGGGAGGTTCGGCTCGCGGCCGGCCACACGGGCTACGACGCTCGCGCGCCCCGGAGCCGATTCGATCGTCACGGGATCAAGCCCGAGCTCTCGCAAGTAGGCCGACACGTAGTCGGCGGCTGGGCGCTCGGGGTTCGCATCGCCACCACCGCGGTTTGACGTATCAATCCGGATGAGATCGCGTGCGATTCGGGCCGTTTCGGACAGTTCTACATCGAGCTCGGTTGCCATGCCTCCACCATAGCGGGGCGAACGCGGTACCCTCTGAACTATCCTCACCAGCACGGCACCGATAGGCAATGATGCACGCGAGCGCTCCCGCACCCCCGGCTGCGGCCCCAAACACAGCAATCGCTGGCTTCCTCCTTGCGATCGGATCTGCAGCATCCTTCGCGCTGTCAGGTATCTTCGCGAGCGCGCTCATGCAGGCAGGCTGGTCAGCTGGCGCAGCGACGACAGCGCGCATCGCCTTCTCCGCGATTGTTCTGCTCTGGCCGACGATCGTTCTCATGCGTGGCCGCTGGGATCTCGTGCGCCGCGCTTGGCCACAGCTACTCGTTTTTGGGGTGCTCGCGGTCGCGGGTTGCCAGCTCGCTTTCTTTCTTGCTGTTCAGTACATTCCGCCTAGCCTTGCTCTGCTCATTGAGTTCACTGGCCCCGTCATGCTCATGTTGTGGATGTGGGCAAGGAGCCGCGTGGCGCCGTCCTGGGTGACCCTCGCCGGTGCTGGGATCGCGGTACTCGGCGTCGTCTCAATTTCTGGAGTGCTCGCCGGGGTCTCCCTGCACCCCCTCGGAATTGCGTTCGCGCTCGTTGCAGCCGCGGGCAACGCGGCCTACTACGCGACTGGTGCAGCAAGCGACCACGGCATCCCGACGCTGCCGTTCGTCGGCCTCGGGCTGCTCATCGG
>JAGNOB010000175.1 GCA_017990305.1 Leucobacter sp. | reverse complement strand
TTATGCCATCCGAAATAGTGGAGGCCGCGGGCGACGATCCTATTGACGAGGTCATCGGCACCGGACCATACAAGTTCGAGGAGTGGGTCGCGGATCAGTCATTGACTCTCACCAGGTGGGATGAGTATCAGCCGGTAGATTCTCCAAACAGCGGTCTTGCAGGCGCCAAAGAGGCTTCAATCGACGAGCTCGTCTTCGTCTTCCTTGAGGACTCGACCACCGCAGTGGCGGGCCTCCAGACAGGCCAATACGACATCGTGACGAGCGTGCCACACGACACTCTGCCGCAGCTCGAGGCGGATGAAACCGTCGCACTCGACACGTACCAGTACGGCCTGCAAAATATCGCCTACAACATCTACTCGGGCCCGGTCTCAGATGTGCGGCTGCGACAGGCAATGAACATGGCGTACGACCGCGACGAGATGATGCTCGCCGCGGTCGGGAGCGACGAGTACTACACGCTTATTCACGACAACATCGCGGTTCCCTGGCAGGGAGTCTGGAATACGGACGTCGGGAAGGCCTCCTTCAACGCGGTTGACACCGACGGCGCGAAGACGCTGATCGAGGAAAGCGGGTACGACGGGCAACCGCTCACACTGATCGTCAGCAGCAGCTCGAGCAATGCGCAGGCCGTAGCTGTTGTATTGCAAGACCAGATGTCCGAAATCGGCATCGACGTGAGCATCGAAAGCATGGAGTGGGCAGCGTTCATTGAGCGCTACATCAACGACCAGGAGTCTTGGGACCTCGGCGTCATCACTCAGGTCGTGAAGAACGAGCCGACCCAAACCATCGGCTGGGTCTCAAACAATCCCGGATACCAGGCGGGCGATCCAGAGCTTACGCGGCTGGAAGCCAAATATCGCTCGTCAGCAACGCTCGAAGAAGCGCAGGGTATGTACGGTGACATGCAGCAGTACATTGAAGACGTGCGCCCGCTCAGCAGGCTTGGCGATACTCACGACCTGTTCGCCACGTCAACTCGCCTCGCGAACGTCAACGTGTTCGACGCATCTATTCAGTGGTGGAACATCACCGAAGCCGACTAAACGGGGCTTCACGCAGCCACTAGCCACCGAGCACGTCGAGCAGCCGCCCGGCTGCTTCACGGTCCCCACCTGTCTCGTGTTCCGTGAGTCGGGCCCCCGGATCCGGGCGGTTCTCGACGTGCACGATCCGGCCTGGCCGGTCGCTAAAGACGAGGATCTGGTCGGCCAACAGCAGCGCTTCGTCGATGTCGTGCGTGACGAGGAGGGTGGGTCGGCGATCCTCCGCGACGATCTCAAGCAGCCAGCGCTGCAGCCGTCTGCGCGTGAGCGCATCGAGCGCACCGAGCGGCTCGTCGAGCGCAAGTAACTGCTGCGGCATGAGGAACGTTCGCATCAGCGCGACGCGCTGGCGCATCCCGCCTGAGAGTTCGTCAGGCCAGGCATCCTGCTGGCCCACGAGCCCGAACCGGTCAAGGAGCGCCAGCGCTTCGTCGCGCACCTCGGCACGGTCTCGTCCGCAGGTTTCTGCGCCAAGCGTCGCGTTGTCGAGCGCGCGCAACCACGGCAGCAACGCATCACGCTGCGGATGGTAGGCAACTCCGCCGGGCTTCCCGACGAGGTCGACCGATCCGACAGCCGCGCCGCCCGCGGTGGGTTCGACAAGGCCCGCAAGGATGCGCAGCAGCGTCGACTTGCCGCAGCCGCTCGGCCCGACAAGCGCCGTAAGCGTGCCGGGGGCGACACTGAACGAGACGTCAGCGAGCACTGGACTCAGCTCGCCACGGCGGCTGAATCGCCCGCTACCAGGCGGCCGGAACGCGTGCGAGACGGCGGTCACGCGGAGCCCCGCGCGACCGCCGGCCGACGCAGTCTCAGGCCGCACCTTACGTCGCCGGGAGGTAGTCATTCGTCCAGGCGCCGTCGAGCGCCGTCGCGTCCTCGAGCATGGCGGCCTGCACGAGGAAGTCAGTAAAGCGCTCCCACACGCGTTCGTCCATTTCACCAAACTTGCCTTGCTCGGTGAAGCGCGGAGCGTAGTAGGCGACGGCGCTCTCCACGAGGCCCTGCTCGAGCTCGGGGGCTCCTTCGAGGAGCGCGACGGCACCCGCCGCCGGATCCTCAACGACCGCGTCGTAGCCGTCGCTTGTCGCTGCGAGGAACGCAGCCGCGAGCTCAGGGTCCTGTTCCATGAGCTTCGGGCTGCCCACAATAATTGGGGTGTACCAGTTCGGAATGCAGGTGTCGTACTCGGCCATCGACAGAATGACGACGTCGTCGCGTTCGGTCTGCGCGCGCAGCGCGTCCCAGCCACCGAAGACCCATGTCACGTCGAAGCGCTCCTGCTCGAGGCCCGCGAGGTAGTCAACGTTGCCGATCTCAATGAATTCAACGTCGTCGGGGTTGCCTCCGCCGCAGCTCGTGAGCTCCGACATGATCTCCGTTTCGAGGGCGCCGCCATAGCCGCCGTAGGTGAGGCCGGCGAGCGATGCGGCGTCATAGGTGAGGCCGGATCCCTGCAGCCCCATGAGTACCGAGTCGTTCACGGGCAGCAGCGTAGCAATCGCCGCGACGTCCATGCCGGCGGCGCGGGCAGGCAGCAAGGATTCAGCCTGCGAGATCCCGAATTCGACCTTGCCCTCGGCAACGGCGGCTTCGGCGCCGATCCCGTCACCCGGCTCGATGATCTGCAGGTCGATACCGGCGGCCTTGTACAGCCCGTGTTCTTGCGCGTAGTAGATGCCGGCGTGGTGCGCGTTCGGGGTCCAGTTGAGCATGAGGGTCGCGGGCTTCAGCCCGTCGTCAGTGTCCGCCGCGCCGCATCCTGTGAGGAGGAGGGCTGCGGCGAGCGCGGCGGCGCCGGCGAGTCGGGTGGGTGAGGTGCGAAGCATCATTGGTGCGGAGTCTTTCTGGTGTGGGTGGATCGGGGCCGCGCGAGCGCGAGTTCCCCGATGAGTGTGGAGAGCCAGAAGAGCAGCACGCCGAGCACGGCGATGACGCCGACTGCGGCGAAGAGCTGATCCATCTGGTAGCTGGCTTGCGAGCGTTGCAGGTACACGCCAAGGCCGACGGACGATCCCATCCATTCGGCGATGATGGCGCTGAACACGACGTAGCTCGCCGCGACCTTTGTCCCGGCGACAATCGCGGGGACGCTGCCTGGCAGCCTGACTCGTCTGAGTACGGTCAGTCGCGAGGCGCCCATCGAGACCAGGAGGTCGACGAGGGAGCGGTCTGCGTCGCGCATGGCGGCGCTCGCGCTGATCGCGACGGGGAAGAATGCCCCGAGTGTGACGACGAGGATCTTTGGCAGCGCGCCGAACCCGAGTGCCGCGATGAGGATCGGCGCGAAGATGACCGGCGGGATGGCTTGGCTCGCGATGAGCAACGGTTCGGTTGCGCGCCGCAGCGTCCCCGAGAGGCCGAGCGCGATCGCGACGCCGACGCCGAGCGCGGTGCCGGCGGCGAAGCCTGCGACCGCGATTTGGACGGTCGCGATCAGGTGTGTCACGAGCAGCGCCCGGTCGCCCCAAGCTGCCTCCCATACGCTCGCGGGCGATGGGAGGAGGTAGGCGGGTACGTCGGTGATACGCACGAGCAGAGCCCACAGCACCACCGCGCCGGTGACGGCGAGGAGTACTGGGAGGATCTGCCGTGTGAGTAATCTCACGGCGGACCGGGGTTAGTGTGTGATGCGCGCAGCCAGGTCGCTCATCGATGCTTCGATGACGTCGTCCTTGGCTTCGAGGATCCGGATGTGTGTCATGACACGGTCGGCGCCGGCCGCGAGGGTGGCGTCGTGCAGCTCGCGCATCAGCGGCCAGAGCCGTTCGGCTGGGCCTTGGATCGTCGTGCCGAGCGCGCCGACCTCGTATTCGAGGCCGCTCTGCTCGATGACACGGATCGCGCCCTCGACGCAGCTGTATCGACCGTTTTCGTCGCCCATCGGTGTGGGTGACACGTGAACATGGATCAACATAGTGACCGCTTCCCTCCGCTCGTGTTAACGAGATCAGGTTCCTGGAGTGGTCCACAACAAGTAGTGGATCTCAGCCCCTTCGGGCCCCCCCAGCGGATGTGTACTGGAACCCTCAGCATAGCCATGAACAGTACCGCTGTGGCAAGTGCCGGGGTGTCGCAGAGGCTGGGCGCCAACACAGTGCAAGCAGTTATGGTCGAAGGTATCGGGGATGCCCGATGTACCGAGCGAAGGAGCCCTATGAGCCACGATACGAGTACCCAGATCCGGCTTGCACGCCGCCCGAGCGGCTGGCCCGTGCACGACGACTTCGAGACAGTGACTGTCAACTACGCTGATCCCGCGCCCGGCGAGGTTAGGGTACTCAACGAGTTTGTCTCGGTGGACCCGTACATGCGCGGGCGTATGAACGACACCCGCAGCTACGTGCCGCCGTACAAGCTGGGGGCTGTCATCTCTGGCGGAGCGGTGGGCCGGGTTGTCGCTTCGGCAGCTGATGAGCTGCCCGTCGGCACCGCGGTGCTCCACCAGCACGGCTGGACAGACGTCATTCAGGCCGACGCGTCGAAGTTCCGCGCCGTGACCGAGGTGCCCGGGGTGCCGCTCTCGCTGCAACTGCACATGTTCGGCATGACCGGGCTCACCGCATACGTTGGCCTCACGACGATTGCGGGGCTCCGGGAGGGCGACACTGTGTTCATCTCGGGCGCTGCTGGCGCCGTCGGAACCGCCGCCGGCCAGATCGCCAGGCAGCTCGGTGCTGGCCGCGTCATCGGTTCCGCCGGCTCCCCGGAGAAGGTCGCGCTGCTCACTGAGAAGTACGGCTACGACGCGGCGTTCAACTACAAAGACGGGCCTGTGCGTAAGCAGCTTGCTGCCGCCGCTCCCGACGGCGTCGACGTGTTCTTCGATAACGTCGGCGGCGACCATCTTGAGGCGGCGCTTGCGGCGATGAACGACGGAGGACGACTTGCCCTGTGCGGTGCGATCACGGCGTACAACGCGACCGAACGCCCAGTGGGCCCAACGAACCTCGCGAACATGATTACCCGAGCACTCACCATGCAGGGCTTCACGGTTGGCTCGCACTGGGACAAGGCGCCCGAATTCACCGAACACATGAGCGAGTGGTTCGCTGCAGGCAAGATCGCCTACGACGAGACCGTCGTCGACGGTATCG